>CAIXEV010000534.1 GCA_903918555.1 uncultured bacterium
ATGAGCACGAACCATCCCGCGATCACCAGAGGGAGCGGCCGCAGCCGCGACCGTTCCGTCACGCATCCGAGGCCGCCATCGGCGGCCGTAGCAGCAGAGGGAGCGGCCGCAGCCGCGACCGCTCCGTCACGCATCCGAGGCCGCCATCGGCGGCCGTAGCACCAGAGGGAGCGGCCGCAGCCGCGACCGCTCAAAACCGCGGCGCGTTCGGGTCGACATCCGTGCACAGCGTCACATCGATCGCGTCGTCGAGGTTGTCCTGGCGCACCTGCACGCGGCCCTGGCGCACGAGCTCGAGCAGCGCGAGGAAGAGGCCGATCCGCTCGCTGTGCGTGCGGCCCTCGAACACATTCGTGAGCACGAGACGGTGCGAGTCCGCGCGGCCGAGCCGGTCGACGAGGTCCTCCTGGTGGAGCGAGATCGGCGTGTCGTCGTACTCGACCATGTGGTCGCCGATCCTCGTCAGATCGATCGACGAGGCGATCTTCTCGAACGCCGCGTAGAGGTCGCCGAGGTGGAGGTCCTCAAGCTCGAAGTCCTCCTCCTCCACGACCTCTTCGCTCGCGCCCGGCCGCACGCGTGCGGGGGCGCGTTCCGCGAAGTCGCGGCGCCGCGCCTCGAGCACGTCGGCCGCGGTGCGGAACTTCTGGTACGCGAGCAGCTGGCGGATGAGCTCGGCGCGCGGGTCCTCGCCAGGCGCCGCGGGCGCGTTCGGGTCGGCGTCGTCCGCGACCTGCGCGGGCGCAAGCGAGCGCGACTTGATCTCGACGAGCGTCGCAGCCATGACGAGGAACTCGCCCGCGAGGTCGATGTCGACCTTCGAGAGGCGCCGCACATACTCGAGGTACTCGTCGGTCAGGGCGTGGATCGGGATGTCGTGGATGTCGACCTCCGCGCGCCGCACGAGGAACAGGAGCAGGTCGAGCGGACCTTGGAAGGCGGGGAGACGGACGAGCCAGTCGTTCTGCGACATCAGCCGCAATCTACCACGGAGGAGCGCGGATTTCGGGCGATTTTCGCGTCGACTACACTGCACCCATGGCCGATTCCCGAGCCCTCTCCGCCGCCGAAACCCGCGATCCGCATGTGCGTGCCAACGAGCGCGCCTTTCTGCGCGAGGCGCTTGTCACCGAGGCAAACGCCGTGCTTGCGTTCGCCGAACGAGTCGCGGCCGGCGAGGAGCTCGGACTGCACGCGGCGCTCGACCTCCTCGAGGCCTGCAAGGGCCATGTGGTCGTGTGCGGCATGGGCAAGTCGGGCTTGGTGGGCGCGAAGATCTCGGCGAGCCTGTCGAGCCTCGGGCAGCCGTCGCACTTCGTGCATCCCGCCGAGGCGGTCCACGGCGACCTCGGCTCGATTCGATCCGACGATGTGGTGCTGCTCCTGAGCTGGTCGGGCGAGACGCAGGAAGTCGTCGCGCTCGCGTCGATTCTCAAGATGGACGGCATCCCGACGGTCGGCATGTCGGGCAAGGCGAAGTCGAGCCTGGCGCGCGCGGCGACGGTGCACATCGATCTCGGCGACCTGACCGAGGCGTGCCCGCTCAACCTCGCGCCGACCGCGTCGACGACGCTGACGCTCGCGGTCGGCGACGCGCTGGCGCTTGCCCTCGCGCAGCGGCGCGACTTCGGCAAGGACGATTTCCACAAGCATCATCCGGGCGGCATGCTCGGCGCCGGACTTCGGCCGGTCACCGAGGTGCTGCGCTTCCGCGTCGGCAAGAACCTCGCGGCCGTGCCCGACACGAGCTCGGTGCGCGAGGCGCTGCGCGCAGCGGGCGAGGGCCGTCGCGCGGGCGCGATCGTGCTCGTCGACGGCGCGGGTCGGCTGAGCGGGATCTTCACCGACGGCGACCTGCGGCGGCATGTGAACGGCGGGGGGCTGGCGGCGCTCGATGCGCCGATCGCGAGCGTGATGACGCGTCATCCCGCGACGCTCTCGACCGATTCGCTCGTGCGCGACGCGGTGCAGCTCATCCAGGAGAAGCGCCTCGACGAGATTCCCGTGGTCGACCGCGACGGGAAGCCCGTCGGACTCGTCGATGTGCAGGACCTGATCGCGATGCGCGTCGTGCGCGAGTGAGGCGGGCGGGAAAGGCTTGCGGGGGATTCTTGGGCGAAGCCTGCCCTGATCGGGGGGAGGCGCCGAGAGGTTTTTCGCGCTTCATGCGCCGAAACGGTTGCGCAGGCGATCGCGCCGCGTAGTTTGGCGCTTCGTTCAGAGACTCGATTCGCGCGGGTGAGCGCGAAGTCTTCGAGCGACTGCAAGCAGTCCATCAGCTCTTTCAGGAGATGCAATCCATGCCGTCCCGTTTCGCCAGCCGCGCCGTTCTTGCCGTATTCGCTGCAGCCTGCGCCACGACCTCCAGCTTCGCGCAGTGGAGCGTCGTCGCCTACGTCGACGATCAAGGGAGGCATTGGCGCCAGCTCAACATGACCTGCGGCAAGACCTGGGACTTCGTCGCAAGCAAGTGTCCGACCGACGGCGTGACTCCGTGCACGGGCACGATCAACAACCAGAACATCACGGGCTGGGTGTGGGCGACGCACGCGCAGGTGCAGGAGCTCCTCGCTGAACTCGGTGCCGGGGTCTCCGAGTGCTCGACGAGCGCGGACGCGACGGGAGATGTGTTCCAGTGGTTCGTCAGCACCACGAACGCCGATCTCACCTCGGGCCTCGACGGATGGACCTCGACCATCGCGACGGGTTCGGGGGTCAAGGGCTTCGTTCACGCTCCGTGGGTGCGCTTCGACCAGGACGCGCTCGTGGGCTCCACCTGTGCCAACCAGCTCTCGTTGCGCAGCTGGTCCTCGACGGAACGCGGCGTTTGGCTCTTCCGTCCACCGTGCGTCGCGGACCTGAACGCCGACGGCTCCGTCGGCCCGGTAGACCTGTCTGTGCTTCTCGGCTCCTGGGGGATGGACGGGTCGTTGGGGACGGGCAGGCCCGGGGACCTCGACGGGGACGGTGTCGTCGGCCCGCAAGATCTCGCGATCATGCTTGCGTCGTGGGGTGACTGCTGAGCGAACCTCGTGAGTCCCCTTTACTGGGGAGCCGCGAGGGCGTTGTTCATGATTCGGGCGATGGACCCGATGAGTGCCGCATCGGCGGCATTAGCATCAATCGCGCTCGAAAGACTTTGGTGCAGGTAAGCACCATCACTTTCGAGGAACTGCTTCCACGGAGAATCTCAGGCCATGCACTTTCGTCCTACCACCTTCATCATCGCATCTCTCGCCGCCACCTGCGCGACCGCGGCATTCGCGCAGTCCGGCGTGATCGCCTTCACCGATTCCCAGGGGCGTCAGTGGCGCCAGGTCGACTCGACCACGGGCCATACTTGGAACGCGGTCGCCGCGGTCTGCCCGACCGATGGCGTGACGCCGTGCTCTGGTGTCCTCGGAGTCGTGCAGGTCGACGGGTGGGTGTGGGCGACGCAGGACGATGTCCTCGAGCTGTTCGCCGAGTTCACGCCCGCCGTCGCGAAGAGCGGAGTGGTCTCGGGGCCGCAGTACTTCTTCCCGGGCTTCAGCTTCCTCGGCACCTTCAACCCGACCTTCTCGGTGCAGACGACCTTCAGCACCGAGCTGGGACTCTGGGGCTGGTCGTCGACGACGGCATCGGGAAACAGCGCCTATGTGCCAGGGGTCACGGCCCGGACCAATCCGGCCGACGGCGCTCTCTCTGTTCTCCCGTCCTCTTCGCGCAACGAGTCGAGCCTCGCTCGCGGCGTGTGGCTCTACAAGCCGGCCGCTGCACCGAGCTGCCCGGCTGATCTCAACAACGACGGCAGCGTCGGCGCGGCCGACCTCTCGGCGCTGCTCGGCGCGTGGGGCACTGGCGGCGCAGCCGACATCAACCGCAACGGCACCGTCGGCGCAGAGGATCTCTCGATCATGCTTGCCGCTTGGGGCACCGGCAACTGCTGAGAGCCATCAGCGCGCGACGCGCCGTCAGCGCACCAGCGCGCCACGCGTCTCGAGGAACGCCATCACGCGTTCCACGGCCGCACGGACGCCCGCCTCGCCCGCGCCGATCTCCTGCATCGGCAAGGCGAGGTCGGCGTCCGTCGGCGTTTCGTAGTCGAGGTCGAGCCCCGGGACATCCTTGACGCTGCCGCGCGCTGCGGCGGCGTAGAGACCCGATGGGTCGCGGCGGCGGCAGGCGTCGAGCGGCGTCGAGACATGAACGAGCGCGAAGCGGTCGCCGCCGACGAGTTCGCGCGCACGCGCGCGCACGCTCGCGTCGGGCGCTGTGAAGCTTGCGAGGACGATGAGGCCGACCTCGTTCATCGCGCGCGCGAGTTCCATGCCGCGGCGCAGGTTCTCCGAGCGCTCGTGCTTGGTGAAGCCGAGGTCGCGGCTCATGCCGCTGCGGAGCGCCGAGCCGTCGATCACGGCGCCGAAACGGCCGAGGTCGAACAGCCGCCGCTCGACCGCGCGCGCCACCTCGCTCTTGCCCGAGCCAGAAAGCCCCGTGAAGAGCAGCGTGAATGGCTTCTGCCCGAGGCGCTTCGCGCGCTCGTCGGGCGTGATCACCTGCGCGCTTGGCGCGAGGTGCGTGGCGCGCGGCGCGCTCGTCCAGTTGCCGCCATCGGCTTCCGACGGGTCGAGCAGCATGCCCGCGCCTGCGGTCATGTTCGTGAGCCGGTCGACGAGGATGAACGCGCCGGTGCCACGGTTGCGCGTGTAGGCGTCGTAGACGAGCGGTCGGCTCGTGCGGATCGCGACTTCGCCGATGTCGTTGAGCGCGAGCGCGGGTGCGGGCGAGCGGTCGAGCGTGTTCACATCGACGCGGTGCGCGATGCGCACGACCGACGCGGGCGTCTTGTGCGGGCCGTGCTTGAGGATGTACTCCTTGCCCGGAACAAGCGGGGCCGCGTCGTCCATCCACACGACCATCGCCGAGACATCCTGCGAGACATGCGGCTCGTTGCCTGGGTGGACGAGCGTGTCGCCGCGTGAACAGTCGACTTCGTCGGCGAGCGTGAGCGTGACCGAGAGCGGGGGATGCGCCTCGTTGAGATCGCCGTCGAAGGTGACGACCTGCTTGACGGTGGTCGTGCGGCGCGAGGGCAGCACCATCACGCGGTCGCCCGGCTTCACGCAGCCGCTTGCGACCGTGCCTGCAAACCCGCGGAAATCGAGGTTCGGGCGGTTCACCCACTGGACGGGGAAGCGGAAGTCGACATGGTTTCGGTGGCCGCCGAGCGGAACCGTCTCGAGGTGCTCGAGGAGCGTCGGGCCCGAATACCACGGCGTCTGCGCGCTGCGCTCGACGACATTGTCGCCCTTGAGCGCCGACATCGGGATCGCGCGGATATTGCGCGCGGGCAGGCGCGTGCTGAACTCCTCGAAGGCGCGCACGATCTCGTTGAAGCGGTCCTGCGAGAAGGCGCCGCTCGAATCGGTGATCAGGTCGAGCTTGTTCACCGCGAGCACGATCTCGCCGATCCCGAGCAAGCTCGTGATGAACGCGTGGCGGCGCGTCTGCACGCTGATCCCGTGGCGCGCGTCGACGAGCAGGATCGCGAGGTCGCAGTTGCTTGCGCCCGTCGCCATGTTGCGCGTGAACTGCTCGTGGCCCGGCGTGTCGGCGATGATGAACTTGCGCGCAGCGGTCGTGAAGTACCGGAACGCGACATCGATCGTGATCCCTTGCTCGCGCTCGCTCTTGAGGCCGTCGACGAGGAACGCGAGGTCGAGCTCGCCCGCCTGCGTGCCGAGCGCCTTCGAGTCGCGCGTGGCGGCGGCGAGCGTGTCCTCGTGCACCATGTGCGTGTCGTGCAGCAGGCGCCCGATGAGCGTGCTCTTGCCGTCGTCGACCGAGCCGCAGGTGAGGAAGCGCAAGAGGTCCTTGCGCTCGTGGCGGGCGAGGTACTCCTCGATGTCGCGCGAGATCAGCTCGCGTTCGGCTTGGTCGGCGCGCATCAGAAGTAGCCCTCCTTCTTCTTCTCCTCCATGCTGCCCGCGCCGTCATGGTCGATCACGCGGCCCTGGCGCTCGGAGAGCTTCGTCTCGAGCATCTCGCGGATGATCTCGGGCAAGGTCGTCGCGTTCGACTCGATCGCGCCCGAGAGCGGATAGCAGCCGAGGGTGCGGAAGCGGATCATCTTCATCTGCGGGGTTTCGCCCGGCTCGAGCGGGAGCCGATGGTCGTCGACCATGATCGGAACGCCGCCGCGGTAGACGACCGGCCGCATCGCCGCGAAGTAGAGCGGCACCATCGGGATCTTCTCGAGCATGATGTATTGCCACACATCGAGCTCGGTCCAGTTCGAGAGCGGGAAGACGCGGATCGACTCGCCGCGGGTGCCCGCCGCACGATTGATTCCCGCCGCGCGATGGATTTCCGTGTTGTAGATGTTCCACAGCTCCGGCCGCTGGTTGCGCGGATCCCAGCGGTGCTGGCCGTCGCGGAAGCTGAAGATGCGCTCCTTCGCGCGCGACTTCTCCTCGTCGCGGCGCGCGCCGCCGAACGCGGCGTCGAAGCCGTGCTTGTCGAGCGCCTGGCGCAGGCCCTGCGTCTTCATGATGTCGGTGTGCTTGCGTGAACCGTGCGTGATCGGGTTGACGCCCGCGGCGAGGCCTTCCTGGTTGATGTGGATCAGGAGCTCGAGCCCGAGTTCCTTCGCGACATACTCGTCGCGGAACCTGTACATGTCGCGGAACTTCCAGGTGGTGTCGACATGCAGCAGCGGAAACGGCGGCTTCGCTGGGTAGAACGCCTTCATCGCGAGCTGCAGGAGCACCGCCGAGTCCTTGCCGATCGAATAGAGGAGAACGGGCTTCTCGAAGCTGGCGGCGACCTCACGGAAAATGTGGATCGACTCTGCCTCGAGTTCGCGAAGATGGCTGAGACGCGCGCGGTCCATGCGGGAAGTCCTTCGGTCGGATAGGGTAGCGGCGTGAGCCGCGGCACGCAGTCCGCCGATGCTTCGGGAAGCGAGCGCATCACGATGACCGACCGAACCGACCGAACCCGCTCCTCCGATGTGACCTGGCACGACGGGCAGATTTCGCGCGCCGACCGCGAGCGGCTGCTTGGCCAGCACGGGGCCGTGGTGTGGTTCACGGGCCTCTCGGGCTCTGGCAAGAGCACGGTCGCAGTCGCTGTCGAAACGCGCCTGCTCGGGGCTGGGCGGCTCTGCTATCGGGTCGATGGCGACAACCTGCGTCATGGGCTGAACAAGAACCTCGGGTTCAGCCCCGATGATCGGGCAGAGAATGTCCGCCGCACGGGGGAAGTCTGCCGCATCCTCGCCGACACCGGCGTGATCGTGCTTGCGAGCCTCGTGAGTCCGTTCCGCGCCGAGCGCGAGCGGGTGCGCGCGATGCACGCCGAGGCGAAGGTCCCGTTCATGGAGGTCTTCGTCGATGTGCCGCTCGAGGTCGCCGAGTCGCGCGACCCGAAGGGGCTCTACCGCAAGGCACGCGCGGGCGAGATCAAGGATTTCACAGGCGTGCACCAGCCGTACGAGGCGCCGACCGCGTGCGAGCTGACGCTTCCTGCGTCGACCCAAAGCGTCGACGCGTGCGCGCTGCAGGTCGTGCAGATGCTGCGCGACCGGCACATCGTGTGAGGCTTGGGGTTTGACGCGCTGCGTCAACGCGTCGGCGGGGCGTCGAACGCGGCCGAGCGGATCGTTGC
>CAIXEV010000535.1 GCA_903918555.1 uncultured bacterium
CCCGGGCACGCTCGCGGGCGCCGCGGGCTCTGCGGCCGTCTTCTTCGGCGCGATCTTCACCGACTTCGGCGGGCTGCGCGAGCTCGGCGTCATCGCGGGCGCGGGCCTTCTCTTGTGCGCGCTTTCGATGGTGACGGTGCTGCCGGCGCTGCTTGCGCTCCTTGATCGGAAGGACACGCCGAGCGCGCGCCCGCCGCGACCGCCGTCCCCGCGCAAGCCGTGGCCGCGCGGGCTCGCGCTCGCGGCCGCCCTGCTCCCGATCGTCGCCTGCCTGCCGCTGATTCCCGGAGGGCTCCGTTTCGAATCGAACCTGCTCGAGCTCCAGTCGCAGCACCTCGAAAGCGTGCAGTGGGAGAAGCGCATCTTCGCCGACAGCGCGAGCGCGTCATGGTTCGCGGCGTCGACGGCGGAAAGCCTCGACGCGGTGGCGACGCTCAGCGACAACGCGAGACGGCATCCCGAGATCCTGCGCGCGGAGAGCGTGCTCGATGTCCTCCCCCGCGACACGCCCGAGCGGGCGGCGTTGCGCGCGAAGGTCGCGGCGGCGGGCGCCGGCATCGCGTCGCCGCGCGACGATGCGCCGCGCGCGGTGCGCGCCGCATGGGAGATCGTCCGTGGCGCAGGCCTCACGATGCGCGACGCGCTCCCCGACGCGATCGCGCCGCGGCTCGTGTCGCCTGGCGGCGCGTACCTCGTGCGCTACATCCCGCGCGACGACGCGTGGGACGAGGAGCCGCTCGCGCGCTTCGTCGACGCGGTGCGCGCGGTCGACCGAATGGTGACGGGCGTGCCGATCACGCAGCTCGAGTCGATCCGCGACATGCGGCGGTCGTTCATCGACTCGAGCGTCTGGGCGCTGATCGCCGTGACGCTGATCGCGTGGATCTCGTTCCGCGCGCTGCTTCCCGCGCTCCTCGCCACCGCGACCGTGGTCGCAGGCGTCGGCATGACGATCGGACTGCTGCCCGTCTTCGGATCGCACCTCAACCTCGCGAACTTCTTCGCGATTCCGATGCTCATCGGCCTCGGGATCGACAGCGCGATCCACATCATCCACCGCTTCCGCGAGGATCCGGCGAACGCGCGTCCCACGATCCGCGCCGTCGCGTTCACGGCGCTCACGACCGCGATCGGCTTCGGCGCGCTGGTGCTCGCCGACCACCGCGGCATGCAGTCGCTCGGCCTCGCGATGGGCGTCGGAAGCGTCGCGTGCATGTATGTCGCGTGCGTGGCGCTGCCGTTGCTCTTGCGGTCACGGCTTGCGGCCGCTCCCGCTGGCGCGGGCAACGCTTCCTAGCACCAGAGCGAGCAGCCGCAGCTGCGAGCGCTAAAGACCGGCGGTCACGACTTCCGGTTCCACGCCGTCGGGCAACGCGGCCATGAACCGCTTGCCGTAGAACTTCGTGACGATGCGCGGGTCGAGGATCACGATGCGCCCCGAATCCTCGGCGCTGCGGATCAGCCGTCCGACGCCCTGCTTGAAGCGCAGCACCGCGCGCGGCAGCTGGTCGTCGCGGAAGCTGTTGCCGCCGTTCGACTCGATGCGCTCGTGCCGCGCCTGGATCAGCGGGTGGTCGGGCACATCGAACGGCAGCTTCGTGATGATGACATTGCGCAGCGCGCGGCCGCGCACATCGACGCCTTCCCAGAAGCTCGATGTGCCGAAGAGCACCGAATCCTCGCGCTCGCGGAAGCGCTTCAGCAGCTGGCTGCGCTCGCCGTCCTCGCCGTGGATGTAGACCGGATAGCCCGCCGAGCGCAGCACGGGCGCGCAGCGCTCGGCCACTTCGCGCAGCGTGCGGAAACTCGTGAACAGGACGAACGCTCCGCCGCCGGTCTCCTCGATGTGCCGGAGGACGCGCGGCACGAGCTCGCGCACGGCGTCGGCCGATTCGGGCGGCGGCATCGTGCGGTCGACGACCACGCGCATCTGGCTCGCGTAGTCGAACGGGCTTCCGAGCGCGAGCGTCTTCGCCTCGTCGCAGCCGAGCCGGCCGATCACATGCGAGAAATCGTCGCCGGCCGCCGCGAGCGTCGCGCTTGTCATCGTGATCGAGACCGGCAGCGCGAAGAGGTTGCTGCGCAGGACGGGCCCGACATCGATCGTCGCGCACGAGAGCGTGATCGACGGACGCTTCGAGCCGTACGCGGGCTTGCCGCGATCGACCCAGTAGACGCAGCCCTCGAGCCCCTGCGACAGGAAGAGCTCGGTCTCCGCGGCGAGGTTCATGAAGCGCTCGGACGCGCTCCCGAGGTCGAACTGCAGCGATTCGTCGACCGCGCGCTCGCGCAGCAGCTTGAGGCGCGTCGCGAGGTCGCCGAGCACGGGCGAGAGCTCGTTCGGAAACGCGTCGGGCGCCGTGACGCGGCCGCTCGGATGGATCGCGCCGCTCCCCGACTCGCCGATGCGCCAGACGCCGTCGAAGAAGCCTTCCGCGATCGCCTGCGCGTCGAGGCAGGCCTGCGTCGCCGCATCGACCTCGTCGACCGGCAGCCCCGCCGCTTCGATCCCGGCGAGCGTGCCGCGGCCCGTCGAGGCGTTGTAGAGGGTGCGCAGCACATGCCGAACGCGGTTCTCGCCGAGACGGATGCCGAAGTGGCCGCTCGCGACATCCTCGAGGTGATGCGCCTCGTCGAAGATGACATGGTCGTAGGCGGGCAGGAAGCCCGCGCCCTTCGAGCGGAGCGCGAGGTCGCTGAAGAAGAGGGCGTGGTTGCAGATGAGGAGATCCGCGTTCTCCATGCGCCGGCGCGCCGACTGGTAGAAGCACTTGTCGTAGGTCGGGCAGCGGCGGCCCATGCAGTTGCCGGCGTCGCTCTCGACATGCTCCCACACGCTGCGGCGCGGCAGCTGCGGCAGCGTCGCGAGCGACCCGTCGGTCGTCTGGTAGGCCCAGTCCTCGATGAGGTCGAGCGAGTGCTCCTCCTCCTCGCCGTGGCAGATCTTCGCCTTCTTCTCGCTGGCGATGCGCATGCGCCGCAGCGACATGTAGTTCCCGCGGCCCTTGCAGAGGACGGTGGTGAACTCGTCGGGGATCACCGCCTTGAGGAGCGGCACATCCTTGTCGAAGATCTGCTCCTGGAGCGAGATCGTGTGCGTGCAGACGACGACCCGCTCGCGGCGCTCGAGGATGCGGCGGATCGCGGGCACGAGGTAGGCGAAGCTCTTGCCGACGCCGGTACCCGCCTCGACGAGAAGGCGCCCCTTCGACTCGAGGTTCGCCTCGACCGCGTCGGCCATGCGCAACTGCTCGGGCCGCGACTCGAAGCCGCGGATCCTGCGAGCAAGCGGGCTCTCTGGCCCGAGGAAGTAGGCGGGAACGAGGACGGACACCGTCCGAGAGGGTAGCGGCGGAAGAGGCGCTGGCCGCGAAAGGCGACAAGTTCCGCGGCCCCGGGAGCGCGGCGCGATCCGAGCGGTCGCGGCCGCGGCCCTCCGGTCGGGGCTCGGGACGAGGGATTTCCTACGGACCGATGCACCGTGTATAGTGTCCGACCCATTGGACAGGTGCCCGAGAGGCCGAAGGGGACGGTTTGCTAAACCGTTGTACGGGGAATTCCCTGTACCGAGGGTTCGAATCCCTCCCTGTCCGCTTCAA
>CAIXEV010000536.1 GCA_903918555.1 uncultured bacterium
GCAGAGCGTTCCGACGGTCAGCTCGGCGATGCCGAGACGACGCGCGACCTCTGCGCGCGACTGTCCGTCGCGCAGCGCGTGCGCGACCTGGCGCTCGCGCGCCGTGAGCGCCTGATGCGCCACGCCGCGCACCGAGCCGCGCTCCTCGACGGTCCTCGTCGACACGAACTCGACATGGGGCTGCGGCAGCACATGGCCCGAGAGCGGCTCGATGCGGATCACGATGCCGTGGTTGCAGCGCCGCGGCGATTTCGTCTCGCTCTCGGCCTGCTTGTCGCCGAGCAGACGCACGAATTCCTCGACGCGCGCGATCCTGCGCTTCAGCTCCTTGAGGTCGCCATCATCGAGCGTCATCGGGCTGCAGTGGTGGAAGTTCCAGGTGTTCGGCCCGGTCGTGCCGATCGGCCGCCGCGCCTGAAACAGGGCTTCCGAAAGCTCGCGGTTGATGTAGGTCGCGACATCGTTGACGATGCGGCATTCCTCCGGGTCGTTCGCATCGATCACGATCGACAGTTCGCGCACGGCGACCGTGTAGGCGACCGCACGGCGCCGTCCGCGGGCCTTCTTGGTGCGCACAAGGCCGGCGCGCGCAAGGAGGTCGAGCGCCGCGTGCACCGCCGAAAGACTGCGCGATGTCTCGGCCGCGAGCGTGGCGGCCTCGAGCGGTTCCCGCGCACGGCGAAGGCATTCCCACAGCCCCATGGCCTCGATGTCCCTGACCGCTTCAAGCAGTCCCGGGCGGAGAAGTTCGATGTCGCGGCGTGCCATGGCGCGCGCAGGGTACATGCCGCGCCCGCCACTGTCATCCGTCGATGGTCCTACAGCGACATGAGCACGATCGCGCCGACCGAGACGATGAAGTAGGGCGCGAGCGACGCGGCGCCCGCGTAGTCCTTCGCCAGGCGCTGGCCGAAGAAGAGCATCACGATGTTCAGCGCGCACAGCTGGCAGGCGTAGAGCGCGAGGGTCTTCGAGCCGTCCATGGCGAGCACGATCGCGCCGACTCCGGCGAGCACGCCCGCGGCCGTCTCGGTCAGCGTGATGACGACGAGCATCGGCATGACCTGGCCCGCGACGGGCGATTTCGCGAAGTGGCCCTTCAGCCAGCCGAGGTTTCCCCGGAAGTCGATGATCTTGTCGAGGCCCGACTGCACGAAGAGGATCGCGAGGAAGACGAGCGTCAGGAACTGCGCGGACGCAACGGGCTGGAGAAGGTGTTCAAGCGTGGCCATCGTCGGGGGGCGATGGTACCGCGCGCGTCGCGCGGCGTCCGTGGCCGTGCCGGGGCGTCGGGGCTCGCCGGGGCGCAGGCGCAGCATGGGCCGCGCCGAAGCAGGGCGCCTCGTTGGAAAGCAAGACTTGACGCGTGGTTTAGTATTGCTAACCTCCCGCGCCCCATGGCGGTCCTTGTCCACCTCCGGCCCGACCCCGCGCTCTCGCTTCGTGATCCCGAGGCGACCGAGCTTGGTCGCGCCATGCTCGCGGGCGGACTCGAGCTCATGAACACGCTCGGGCTCGAGGCCTTCACCTTCCGCAAGCTCGCGGCCGAGATCGGAAGCACCGAAGTCACGCTCTACAAGTACTTTCCGAACAAGCAGCGGCTGCTGCAGTACTACTTTCAGCTGTACTGGCTGTGGCTCCGCCAGGCGTGCGGACGCGAGGTCGAGCGCTCGAGCGATCCGCAGGATGCGCTGCGCCGCTCGATCGAGGCGATCTGCGGCGTGTGGCCCAAGGCCCTTCCGCCGCTCCAGTTCGATCCCGAGGCGCTGCGGCTCCTCGTGATCGAGGAGGGAATGAAGAGCTACCTCCACAAGAACGTCGACGCCGACGACGCGCGCCGACTTTTCGCGCCGTACCAGGAGCTCAGCGCGTTCCTCGCGGAACGCATCAAGGCCTGCCGCCGGAATGTCCCGATGCCGCGGTCGTTCGCGACGACCGTCATCGAGATGGCGCACTCGCTGCCGTTCGCGATGGAGCATCTTCCGTCGCTCACCGAACTCAGCAGCCGCAAGGACCTGAAGCAGCTGGCGCGGCACCTGCTGCACCGGACCGTCACCTACATCGAACACGCCAAGCCCCTCCGAGACCCACGATGAACGACACGACCCGCACCATCACCGTCGCAAAGGGCGACGGCATCGGCCCCGAGATCACCGACGCAGTCCTTCGCATCCTCGATGCCGCGAAGTGCGGGCTTTCGTACGACTTCATCGAGGTCGGCGAGAAGGTGTACCTCGGCGGCAACTCGAGCGGCATTCCCGCGGAGTCATGGGCGATCCTGCGCCGGAACCCCGTGTTCCTCAAGGGGCCGATCACCACGCCGCAGGGCTCGGGCTACAAGAGCCTCAATGTCACGATCCGCAAGACGCTCGGGCTCTATGCGAATGTTCGTCCGTGCCGCAGCTTCCACCCGTTCGTGCGCACGATGCACCCCGACATGGATGTCGTCGTCGTGCGCGAGAACGAGGAGGACCTGTACGCGGGCATCGAGCACCGTCAGACGACCGATGTCTTCCAGTGCCTCAAGGTGCTGAGCCTGCCCGGCACCGAGAAGATCATCCGCTACGCGTTCGAGTACGCGCGCGCGAACGGCCGCAAGAAGGTCACCTGCCTCGTGAAGGACAACATCATGAAGGTGACCGACGGCATGTTCGCGGACATGTTCCGCCGCGTCGGCAAGGAGTATCCGACGATTCACCAGGAGACGCAGATCATCGACATCGGCACCGCGCGCGTGGCCACGCAGCCGAACCGCTACGACGTGATCGTGACGCTCAACCTCTACGGCGACATCATCAGCGATGTGACGGCCGAGCTGACGGGAAGCGTCGGCATGGCCGGCAGCGCGAACATCGGCGACAGGATCAGCATGTTCGAGGCGATCCACGGCAGCGCGCCCGACATCGCGGGCAAGGGCCTCGCGAATCCGAGCGCGATGCTGAACGCGGCGTGCATGATGCTTGTCCACATGGGCATGCCCGCGAAGGCCGAGGCGATCCAGAACGCGTGGCTCGTGACGCTCGAGGACGGACTCCACACGGGCGATGTGTTCCAGGAAGGGCTCTCGAAGAAGCGCGTCGGCACGGTCGAGTTCGCCGATGCCGTGATCGAGCGGCTCGGCCGCAAGCCGGCGACCCTCAAGAGCGTCGAGATGAAGTCGGGCACCGAACTGAAGTTCGTCTACCACCGCCCGGTGGTGAAGCGCGAGCTCTGCGGCGTCGACTTCTTCGTGTGCGATGCCGGCACGACCGCGGACGCGCTGGCCGCGAAGCTTGCGAAGGCGACCGACGGCGTGATCAAGCTCAAGCTCATCACGAACCGCGGCGTCAAGGTGTGGCCGGAAGGCTTCCCCGAGACCTTCTGCACCGACCACTGGCGCTGCCGCTTCGTCGGACCCTCGATCGACATCCACGATCCGCGCGCGACCTACACGCCGATCGAGCCGACGCGCATCGTCGAGGCGCTGCGCCGCGCGGGCGAGGCCGGCATCGAGGTCGTGAAGACGGAGAACCTCTACCTCTTCGACGGCGTGCGCGGCTTCTCGCTCGGGCAGGGCGAGTAGCGGGGGGAGTCGCCAGGCGAGTCGCGGGACGTCAGCGGCGGCGGCGGCGTGCGCCGAGTGCGGCGAGCGCGAGCGCGCCTGCGGCGGATGGCGCGGGGACGAAGCTCACGGTGAAGTCGCTGTAGGAGGCGATCGTGCTGTACGGGGTGCCGGTCGAGCTGTTCCCCGTGTAGAAGCCGAAGCGGATGGGCGCCCCCGCTCCCGAGAAGTCGGGTGCAACGGGCTGCGATGCAGGGTCGATGCCAAAGGGCGGGACGAAGTCGGCCGCAGTGAGGCTCAGCGTGTAGGCCGCGTAGGAAGGCGTCGTCAGCTGGTAGCCGCCGAGCCAGTACTTACCGCCCTGTTCGATGGCGAAGCCGAAGGCCTGCAGGCTGGACACGCTTCGCGCCTCGATGCTCATCGTCAGGTCGGTGATGGCGGCCGACGCGTTCCAGGTGTAGGCGGAGTAGATGTTGATGCTGTAGATGCCGCCGCCGGGCGAGATCATGTTCTGCACGACACGGGCGTTGCCGGTGAAGCCGCTGCCGACGGCCTGCGACGCCACGCTCGAACTGCCGGGGGTGTAGAAGTACGACTCGTGCACGAACCAGTCGGAGTCTTTGAACACCGTGTCGCTGATGAAGTTGGCGTGGCAGAGCTGCGAGCCGGCGAGAGTGGCGAGCGAGACGGCGATGCTGCGGGCGAGAAGCGGCGTGGGGAACTCCGGAACGGGGCGAGGGAGTTGGGGCGGGGGAGTCGGGGAGAGGGATGCCCGAACACAATCACGCTACCGCTCCCGTAACGCTGTCGCAAGCCTCTTCATGGATCAGGTGGAAAAATGAATTGGTGGTAATTTCGCGGATTCCAGCAGTTTCTTGACATGGAAGCCCGGCCGAATTCGTTGTGCCGCCCGCTTCGTGGCGCGGGAGGAGTACGCTACGCAGGTATGCGTGAAGAGCGGAGTGTTCCTGTGTTCGACCGTCGGCCGATCGCCGCGCGTGGATTCGCGCCGATGCGCTGGTTCGCGGCGGCGCTGGCACGGGCGCGGGTGAGTCCGAACCTCATCTCGGTGCTTGGTGTCGTGGCGGCGGTGGTGGCGGGGCTGAGCCTTGCGCTCGTCGGCCGTGGGCTCGTGCAGGACGCGGTGCTCTATGTCGTCGCCGCGGCGTGCATCCAGCTGCGGTTGCTCGCCAACCTGCTCGATGGCATGGTCGCGATCGAGGGCGACATGCGTTCGCCGCTTGGCGACCTCTTCAACGAGGTGCCTGACCGCGTGTCGGACACTGTGATCTTCGTCGGCGCCGCGTGCGCGCTCGGCGGGCTGGCGTGGATCGGCTGGGCCGCGGCGTGTGCGGCGCTCTTCGTGACCTACATTCGCGTGCTGGGGCGTTCGCTTGGGTTTCCGAGCGATTTCCGCGGTCCGATGGCGAAGCAGCAGCGGATGTTCCTGATGACGGTGGCGTGCGTGTATCTCGCCGTCGTGCCTGCCGCGCTCAAGACTGCGTTTGCGCCGTGGGACGGTGGACCTGAACTCCTCGTGATGGAGTGGGCGCTGGTCGTGATCGCGTTGGGTTCGCTCGTGACGGCGGTGCGCAGGCTTCGTACGCTTGCGGCGAACATGCGGAGGAGCGCGGCATGAACGGGGGAATCGAGTACCTGTTCTCGTTCAAGGACGCGTTCGCGCAGCCGGCGACGCGCGTGTTTCTGTGGATCATCCTCGGTGCGTTCGTGGCGGCGCCCATCGTGATGCTTGCGCTGCAGGGCAGGATGTCGGAGGCGACGCGGCGCGATGCGTGGGTTCGCTATCGAACCTGGCTCCTGATCGCGCCGGCGTTTCTTGCGCCCGTGCTCTTCGCGCCTGCGACTGCGATCGCGGCGGTGGCCGTCGTCTCGATCCTCTGCTATCGCGAGTTCGCGCGCGCGACGGGGCTCTTTCGCGAGCGGAGCCTGAGCGCGATCGTCGCGGCGGGCATCGTGCTCGTCGCATGCGCGTCGCTCGACCACTGGTACGGGCTCTTCGCGGCGCTCACGCCGCTCACGGTCATCGTGATCGCGGCGGCGGCCGTGCTGCCCGACTCGCCGAAGGGGTATCTCCAGCGCGTGTCGCTTGCGAGCGTGGCGTTCCTCTTGTTCGGGTCGGGCCTTGGGCACCTTGGGTACATCGCGAACGATCCCGGGTACCGCGCGATTCTGCTCCTCATTCTCGTGAGCGTGCAGTTGAACGACATCTTCGCGTATGTCTGCGGCAAGAGCTTCGGGCGACGCAAGCTGTTCCCGCATACGAGCCCCGGCAAGACGCTTGGCGGGCATCTCGGTGCGCTCGTGTTGACGACGGCGTTCGCGGCGGCGATGGGGCATGTCGTGTTCGAAGGCACAGCGCTTGACCGCTGGCCGGCGCTGATCGCGCTGGGGCTCATCATCTCGGTCGGCGGGCAACTCGGCGATCTCGTGCTCGGCTCGATCAAGCGCGACATCGGCGTCAAGGACATGGCCGCGACGCTGCCGGGTCACGGTGGGTTTCTCGACCGCATGAACTCGTCGCTGCTCGTTGCGCCCGCGGTGTTTCACTTCGTCGGCTATGCGCTCGGCTATGGGCTCGAGCGCGAGCCGCGCGTCTTCAGTTCGCTCGTTGGTTTCTGAGTCGCACCCGTGGACAAGTGGACCTACAAGCCTGCAGCCGACACGCAGCTCCAGCCGCTCGAGCGGCTGCAGAGCACGCGTCGCGAGGCGGGGCTCGTGTCGGTCGGGTTGCACGCGGTCACGACGGTCGGGTTGCGCGCGTATCTCGGCGCGTATCACCGGTTGCGCGTGATCGGTCGCGAGAATCTGCCGCGGCAGACGCCGTTCGTCTTGATCGCGAACCACGAGAGCATGCTCGATTCGCTGGTGCTGATCTCGGCGCTGCCGCTTCGCCTGCGCATCGAGACTTCGCCGGTCGCTGCGGGCGATGTGTTCTTCACAAACGCGGTGTCGTCGTTCCTGTCGGCGGTCTTCATGAACGCGCTGCCGATCCGGCGCAAGGGCGTCACGACGCATGCGCTCGAGGATCTGCGGGCGAGGCTTGTGGAGGGGCGTGGCGGGCTCGTGCTCTTTCCCGAGGGCATGCGCAGCCGCGACGGGAAGATGCTGCCGTTCAAGTCAGGACTTGGGAATCTCGTGGCGGGTGCGCGGATTCCGGTGATTCCGTGCTTCATGGACGGGCCGTATCGGGCGCTGCCGTTCGGGTGCGTGGTTCCGCGGCCCGCGCGGATCACGGTGCGGATCGGCGCGCCGCTCTCGTTCGAGGCGCAGCCGAACACGCGCGAGGGATGGAACGAGGTCGTGCGCGCCTGCGAAGGCGCGGTGCGGGGGTTGGCGGGCGACGCGGCGCGCGGCGGGTGACGCGGCGCGCGGCGGATGACGCGGCGGCGAAACGAATATGCTTCTCGCTTCATGGCGACCAACCTCGGCTGGAACCTCGACAACTCGTACGCGCGGCTGCCTGCGGTCCTGTTCGACCCGAGCGCCGCGGCGGACTTTCCGCAGCCGAAGCTTGTGATCGCAAACGACGCGCTTGCGCGGGAACTCGGGCTTGACCTCTCGCGTGCGGGCGCGGACGAGCTCGCCGCGATCTTCAGCGGGCAGTCGGTTCCGGCTGGTGCAACGCCGATCGCGCAGGCGTACGCCGGCCATCAGTACGGTCACTTCACGATGCTCGGCGACGGACGCGCGCTTGTGCTTGGCGAGCAGTTGACGCCTGGCGGTGCGCGCGTCGACATCCAGTTCAAGGGGTCGGGCGAGACGCGCTATTCGCGGCGCGGCGACGGGCGTGCGGCGCTCGGGCCGATGCTGCGCGAGTACCTCGTGAGCGAGGCGATGCACGCGCTTGGGATTCCCTCGACGCGCAGCCTTGCGGTGGTCGCGACGGGCGAGACGATCTCGCGCCCGGGGCCGAAGCGGGGGGGCGGTGCTCGCGCGCGTCGCGGCGAGCCACATCCGCGTGGGCACCTTCCAGTTCGCGGCGGGGCTCGAGGATGTCGCGGTGTTGCGGGCGCTGGCGGATCACGCGATTCTTCGGCATGACGCCGCGCTTGCGGAGGCGCCCGACAAGTACGGGGCGTTCCTCGCGGCGGTGATCGCGCGCCAGGCCGCGCTCGTCGCGCGCTGGCAGTGCGTCGGATTCGTGCACGGCGTGCTCAACACCGACAACACCGCGGTCTCTGGGGAGACGATCGACTACGGCCCGTGCGCGTTCATGGAGGCGTACAACCCCGACACCGTGTTCAGCTCGATCGATCACCACGGGCGGTACCGCTACGCGCACCAGCCCGCGATCATCCAGTGGAACCTCGCGCGCTTCGCGGAGGCGATGGTGCCGCTGTTGTCGGACGACGAGACGGTCGCGGTCGCGCGTGCGAACGAGGCGCTCGAGCGGTTTGCGCCGCTCTATCGCGCGGCGTGGCTTGCGGGAATGCGGGCGAAGATCGGGCTTGTGCGGGAGGATCCCGACGATCTCGCGCTGGTGCAGGAACTGCTTTCGGCGATGCAGGAGAGGCGCGCGGACTTCACGAATGCCTTCCGCGCGCTCTCGAGCGGCGCGGTGCCCGAGGGGCTGGAGGCGTGGGTGGCGCGCTGGCACGCGCGGCTTGATCGCGACGGGCGGATGCGCGAGGAGGTGTTCGCCGCCATGCGCGCGGTGAACCCCGCGGTGATCCCGCGCAATCACCGCGTCGAGGAGGCGCTGGCGGCAGCGGAGGAGCGGGACGACCTCGCGCCGTTCCGCGAGCTGCTCGCGGTCGTCTCGCAGCCGTTCGAACTCGCGACCGGGCACGCGGCCTACGCCGAGCCGGCGCCGAACGAGTTCTCGGAGTTCTACCGCACCTTCTGCGGCACCTAACCAACCGGTGCCAGGCACGTGCCATGCAGTGCCAGGCACTGGACGGCACGTGCCGTGCGCGTGCCGTGCGCGTGCCGTGCACGGGTCGGAGCGGCTGTCGCCGTGAGCGTCTTTGCCGCCTTTTCCCGCGCTCCCGCGGCCGTGGAGCTGGCGCGCAACTGGTGCCAGGCAGGTGCCAGTCAGGTGCCAGTCGCGTGCCATGCAGTGCCAGGCACTGGACGGCACGTGCCGTGCGCCGGTCGGGGTGGAGACGGGAACCTCGCGGCC
>CAIXEV010000537.1 GCA_903918555.1 uncultured bacterium
CGGATCGGCGACTGGCCCGTGATGAACGCGGCGCGGCCTGCGGTGCAGCTCTGCTGGCCGTACCAGTCGGTGAAGATCGCCCCCTCGCGGCCGATGCGGTCGATGTTGGGCGTCTTGTAGCCCATCATGCCCATGTTGTAGGCGCTGATGTTGAACTGCCCGATGTCGTCGCCCCAGATGACGATGATGTTGGGCTTCTTCGGTGCGGACGCCTTTTGGGCGGGCGCCTTCTGCGGCGCGCCTGCGTCGGCGGCCTGCGCGGCCGATGCGCCGAGCGCGGCGACGGCGAAGGCGGCGATCGCGGGGATCGCACGACGGGTGGCGGAGAGAACTTGTTCGAACAGTCGAGGCATGGCTTGGCGCATGGGATCTCTTGGTTCTGGTGCGGAGCGAAACTTCCCCCGAGACTGGGGCGAGAGCAAACTACGCGCGCCGAACCGATGCGTCCAATGCATCGAACTTGTTGATTCGATACGCTGAGCGCATGGACCTCGAATTGCGGCACCATCGGCATGCGCTCGCCTTGGCGGAGCATCGGAACTTCCTGCGCGCGGCGCGCGCCCTCGAGATCTCGCAACCCGCACTTTCAAGGAGCATTCAGGAACTTGAGCGTCGCATGGGCGCCACGCTCTTCAGCCGCGCGCGCGGCGGCGTCGAGGCGACCGATGTCGGCCGGATCTACCTCGCGAAGGCGCGCGCGGTGATCGTGCAGTCGGGCGACCTCGAGCGGGAGATGCACCTGATCCGCGGCCTCGAGATCGGCGGGCTCCGGTTTGGCGCCGGGGTCTATCCATCCGAGATGTTCGTCGCGAGGGCGATGGCGCGCATGGCGAAGGCGCACCCATCCGTGAAGCTGACCGCCGTCTCGAACAGCATCGACACGCTGCTCCAGATGCTGCGCCGCCGCGAGATCGACTTCGCGATCGGCGACCAGAAGACGGCCGAGGCCGAGCGGGGACTTCGCGTGACGCCGCTTGCGTGGCACAGGGGGCACCTCGTGGTGCGCGCTGGGCACCCGCTTCTCGGCGGATCGGCCTTCAAGCTGAAGGATGTGCTTCGCTATCCGCTCACGCTCACGACGCGCGTGCCGCACGACCTGCTGTCGAACTTCCTGCAGGGCGAGGGCGGGAAGGGCGAGGGCGGCAAGCGCGGATCGCGACGCGCCTCCGCGACGCTCCCGGCGATCACTTGCGACTCGCCCGCCATGATGAAGGCGATCGTGGCCGAGAGCGACGCGATCGGGCTGATGCCGATGTCGCTGATCGCGCGGGAGGTCGCCGACGGCTCGCTCGTCGCGCTTCCCACCGAGGCGCCTTGGCTCGGCCGTGCCTTCGCGATCATCGAGCTCGAGGACCGCTCGCTCTCGCCGTCGGCCGAGCAGTTCCTGCGGTTTGTCCGCGAGACCGACGAGCTGGCCGCGCGCGTCGAGGCGCCGAAGTCGCCCGGCCGCACGCGGGAGCGTGCCGCACACGCCGCACGATAGACTTCGGCGCATGCCGTCTCACGCCGCAAGCGTTTCGCACGCCATGGCCGTTGCGCTCCTCCTCCTCGCGCCGCCCGCGTGCGTGCAGTTCGACCCCGTCGTCACGCGACCGCCGACACTCGGCGAGGAACTGCTCTCGCTCGACGCCGCGCGCAAGGAGGGGCTTCTCACCGATGAGGAGTTTGCGATGCGCCGCGCGCAGGCGATTCATGCGTGGAAGGCGATCGGGACAGCGCCCGTGGAAGCGCCCGAAGAAGCAACCGTGGAAGCAGCCGTGGAAGCACCCGAGTCGGAGGCCGACGCATGATGCGAGTCCCTTCCGCGCTGTTCGCGTGCGCTCTCTGCGTTCTGCCGTTCGGCTGCACTGCTGCGCCACAGCGCGTCGAGCGAAGCCCGACCACGGGCGACAAGCTGCGCGCCATCGATGCAGCGCGTCGCGGCGACCACTCTTGGCGCGCGCCCGGTGCGGCCGAGGCCGAGATCGTGGCGCAGCGCACCCGCATCGGCGAGTGGTGCGACGACCTGCGCGCGCGGCTTCTCGCTCATCCGCCTTCGATGTACGCCGAGATCGACTGCGATCGCGCGCCGGGCGCCCTTCCGTTGACCGCAGAGGCCTATCCGCGTTCCGCACCGCGGCTCTTTGCGCCCGTCGACCGCGAGCGTGCAGCCTTGGAGGCTGCGCACGCGGTTGGCCTGCTGAGCGACGGTGAGCTGAACGGATTGGTCGAACTGCTCGCCGCGCAGGCGAAGCGCCCTGCGTTCCGCAGCCAGTCCGAGCGCGGGCCGGTGCAGCCCGCCTCGGGCGACGAGTGGCTGGGGCGGTGGCTCGATGCGTACGCGAATGTCGAGCGGGTCGCGGGGACGCAGCTTCCAAGCAGCGACCCAAACCCGCCGTGGGCGAGGTGGACCCGCCCCTGGCGGGACCCGGACTTCTGGGTGGATCCATCAGCGCCTTCCACCCCCTGACCCGACGGGTGCACGGCACGTGCC
>CAIXEV010000538.1 GCA_903918555.1 uncultured bacterium
CCGCAGCCTCGAGATGCGCGATGAGCCGGCGCGCCTCGACGCTGCCCGCGAGCGGGTGACGCGCGATCTCGTCGACACGGCGCTCGAGCGCAGCCTCGACCTGCCCGCTCTTGAGCGCACCTTCCGCCGGCAGCGACAGAAGCGCTCGGTCGTCGGGGACGCCTGCGAGCCCGAGGAACTTGTGTTCGGGCGTCGGAATCATGTGGAGCCCCCGCCCGGTGGCGCAGCGCCGTCGGCCGGCAGCGTGCGCTCGATCTCGAGGATGCGGTTGCGGATCGGCTCGGGCCCGAGATCGGGGTAGAGCGTGCGGTACTGCGAGAGCACGGCGCGGGCGCGCGCGGGATCGAGCTTCGCGAGCACGCGGATCTGGTCGACCTTCGCCGCGAACCACGGGTCGGTGCGGGGCGGCAGGCCGCCGACGAGCGCGCGCAGGTTGTCGGCGGCGCGCTCGTAGTCGCCCGCCGTCTCGGCGCAGACGGCCGCGGCGCGCAGCAGCGCGGCGTCGCGCGGCGAAGTGACGAGAAGCGCCTCGGCGATCGCGAGTCCGCGCTTGCCGATGTCCGCGTCGCTCGAGGTCCCGAGCAGCTCGACGCGGGCGTCGAGCGCGATCCGTGCGATCGGCAGCAGGTTCCGGAACTCCGGCGCATTCGCCGCGAGCGCCGTCGCCACGCCCCCCTCGCGCTCGAAGATCGCGTCGGACGCACGCACGATCGTCGCGACATAGCCGGCGCGGTCGGGCGCATCGGCGGGAACCGAGCGGCGCCGCGCCTCGGCGCCGCGCACCGCGAGCCGCAGCGCGGCGTCGGCCCACAGCTTGGTGGCCTCGGGCTTCTCGAAGGGCGCGAGCGCCGTCTCGACATCGGCCCAGCGGTTGAGCTGGATCGCCAGCTGGAGCCTGCGGTAGGCGAGCTCCTCGTCGGCCTCGCGGAGGTCGAATTCGCCGCGTGAACCCGCGATCTGCAGTCCCTCGAGCAGGTTCGCCGCGAGCTTGGCGTCGCGCACCTCGCTCGCGAGCGCGACCTCGAGCGCCTGCCGCGCGATCGCCGCGCTCGACGCCGGCAGCCGCGTGACCGGATCGGCCGGCATCTCCGACAGCACGGCGAAGTAGCGCTTGGCGGTCTCGGCGCGCGGCGCCTTGCCGCCGCGGAACAACCGATAGAGCGCGAACGCGGCCTGCTTGCGCGACGAGAGCCACTGCTTGCTGTCGGGCGTCACCGCGAGCAGCGCGTCGATGTCGGCGTTGTCCGGCGAATCGCTCGCGGCGACCTTGCGGACGAGGAGATCGGGCGCGAAGTTGCTGCCCGGGAACCGCGCGAGGAACGCGTCGATGCGCGTCACGAGCTCGCGGTCGAGCGCGTCGACCTCCTCGCGGCGACGCGACGCCGAACGCGCGTCGTCGAGCGTCACGATCGCGAGCCGCGCGGCCTCCTCGGCGCGCGCGCCGACGCTCGCGGCCGCGACCTCGTCGAAGACGCGCGACGCGTCGACGAAGCTGCCCGCGCCGCGAAGGCTCCACGCGCGCATCAGGCGGCACGCGACCGCCGCGTCGGCGAAGCCCGCGGCGTCCTCCGCGGCGAGCGCCGCGCCGAGCGCCTC
>CAIXEV010000539.1 GCA_903918555.1 uncultured bacterium
CCAGCGTTCGGCCGAAATCCGTCGAATCCGCGGCGCTTTCGAACGCTCTCCCGCGTACCTTTGACCCGCCATGCGTTCCCGATCCTGGTTCCAGACCCTGCTTCCTAGCCAAACCCTCGGCATCGTCGGCTCGCTCGTCGCCGCCGCCCTCGCGTTCTCCCCCGAGGCCAGCGCGCAGATCTGTAACAGCACCGCGTCCTGCCTCGCGATCCACCCGACACCAGGTTGCAACAGCCTTGCGTGCTGCACCCTCGTGTGCGAACTCGACCCCACCTGCTGCGGTGTCGGTGGCTGGGACGCGGCATGCGTGCTCGTCGCCAACCAGAACTGCGTCGGATACCCGGGCGCCACCGCGAGCGGCTCCTGTTTCTCGCCGCACAAGAACCCGAACTGCGACAACGCGGCCTGCTGCACGGCGGTCTGCGCCTTCGACCCGTTCTGCTGCAGCGAGTCGTGGGACTTCACCTGCACGCAGTACGCGGGGTTCGCTTGCCCAGGCACGCCAGGCGTCTGCGGCACGCCGACGGCGGGGAGCTGCTTCTCGCCGCATGCATCGGGCGCGTGCGACGACCTGTCCTGCTGCAACGCTGTGTGCACGGTCGATCCGTCGTGCTGCAGCGTGGCATGGGACGCGCTCTGCGTGATCGCGGCCGAGCAGATCTGCCAGCCAGGTTGCGAGCCCGTTGCCGACGCGAACGCCGAGACCGAAACCGAGGACTGCAACACGCGCTCGAACGACCCTTGCTATGTCGCGACCGGCGGCACGCCGCAGACGATGTCGGCGAACCTCCAGATCAAGGGCACGCTCGGCGCATTCGTTCCCACGAGCGCGCAGCCCGATGTCGATGTCTACGCCATCACGATTCCCGACACCGACGGAGACGGACTCGCGAAGGTCAGCCTCGCGTTCGCCTCGTCGCCGAAGGCGTGGGCGGCGCTTGTCCCTGCGCAGGCGTGCGCGCCGATGTCGAGCGCCATCCTGCAGGTCACGAGCGAACTCTGCATCGATGCGCAGTCGGCCGTGAGCTGCATCCCAGCTGGCAACTATCGCGTCGTGGTCGGCGGAGGCACCTTCCCGCAGTTTGGCGGAGGAGCGATCAACTGCTCGATCGCCAACCGCTACACGGTGCGCGTGGATGTCACGCAAGCCTGCGGGAACCCCTGCGCGACCTCGACGGGCTCCTGCTTCGTCGGCCGCTCGGGGCGGGGCTGCGCGAATGCGACTTGCTGCGCGTCGGTGTGCGCCGCGGACAGCTTCTGCTGCGACCAGGCGTGGGATGCGTCGTGCGTCGAGCTGGCCGGCAACCTCTGCCTCTCAGGACCGCCCGCGAACGACCGCTGCGCGAACGCGATCAACCTGGCGCCCGGACCGCAGCTCTTCAACACCGTCCGCGCCGCGCTCGAGATCGGTCAGAACGCATCCGCCTGCGGCGGCGCGAACTTCACGCGCGATGTCTGGTTCAGCTGGACGAGCGACCGGCAGGGAACCGTCGAGATCTCCGCGTGCGATCCGTGGTTCGACACGGTTCTTGCCGTCTACACGGGTTCGTGCACCGCCCCCGCCATTCTCGCCTGCAACGACAACGCGCCGTTCTGCGGCGGGCTCGGCAGCCGCGTCAACTTTACCGCAACCTGCGGGACCACCTACCTGATTCGCGTCGGACCGCGCCTGGGTGCCGGCGGCGAGGCGACGATCTCGATCTCGACGAGCGCTCCCGTGTGCCAGAACTGCACGGCGGACATCGATCGCGATGGTCAGGTCGGCGCTCCCGACCTCGCGGCGCTGCTCAACGGCTGGGGCACCGCCGTCGGCGACCTCAATGGCAGCGGCACGACGGACGCACAGGACCTCGCGGTGCTGCTCAGCGCGTGGGGCCCGTGCCCGTGAACGAAGGCGCTGAACGAAGGCCTCGAACGAAGGCCTTGAACGAAGGCCTCGAAGGAAGACCTCGAACGAAGGCCTCGAACGAAGGCCTCGAACGAAGCCCCTGAACGAATCCTGACGGACGAGCCGGTCAGCTCGCAGCCGCGGCCTCGCACGGCGTCGCCGCGCTGAGCTTCCGTCGCATGATCTTGCCGGTCGGATTTCTCGGCAGTTCCTTCACCACCCTGATGTCGCGGGGAACCTTGAACCCGGCGATGTGCTCGCGGCAGAACGACTTGAGCGCGCCCTCGTCGAACCGCGCGCCCTCCTTCAGCTCGACGAACGCGAGCGCGACCTCGCCGCGCATCCCGTCCTGCATGCCGATGACCGCCGAGTCCTTGACCGAGTCGTGGCGGTTGAGCACTTCCTCGATCTCGCGCGGGAAGACATTCTCGCCGCCGATGATGAGCATCTCCTTGATGCGCCCGGTGATCGAGAGCAAGCCATGTTCGTCGAGCCGACCCATGTCGCCGGTCTTGAAGTAGCCATGCTCGTCGAACACCGCCGCCGTCTCATCGGGAAGGTTGAGATAGCCCTTCATGATGTTCGGGCCCTTCATGCGGACCTCGCCGTCCTGGTTCGGCCCGAGCACGGCGCCGTCCGGGCCGACGATGCGCTGGTCGACGCCGCCGAGCGCCTTGCCGACGCACTTGCGCCGCTGCTCGGACGGACGGCACCAGTTCGTCACCGGCGATGTCTCGGTGAGGCCGTAGCCCTCGTTGATCTCGATGCCGAACTTCTGGTGGAAGCCGTCGTAGACCGCATCCGGAAGCGGTTCGCCGCCCGACACGGCGAAGCGAAGCGACGCGAGGTCCTCGGGACCGGCGTCCTTCATGAGGCGCAGCGCGTTGTACATCGACGGGATCGCGACAAGCGCGGTCGGCCGGTGCTGCTTCGCGAGGTCGATGATCTTGCGCGGGACGAAGCGCGCGGTGTAGACCGCGCGCGCGCCGGTCGCGAGCGGCAGCATGGTGAGCACCGTGAGGCCGAAGGAGTGGAACTGCGGCAGGACGCCGAGGATGGTGTCGTTCCGGCCGAAGTCGACCCACTCCTGGCACTGTCGGACATTGGCGGCGATGTTGCCGCAGGTGAGCATCACGCCCTTCGGCCGTCCGCTCGTGCCGGAGGTGTAGAGCACCACCGCGAGGTCGTCGCGCTGGAGCGGATTCGTCATGCGCACGGGCGGGATTCCCGTGAAACGCATCTGATCGGGGCGGATCTCGGCGAGGCCCTTGAGGGGACCGCCGATGAAGTCGACCATCGGTCCGACGGTGATGACCGCGTCGAGCCCTGCGTCGCGGGCGACATACTCGAGGTCGCTGCGCGAGAGGAGGTAGTTCAACGGAACGATCGTGCGGCCGAGCGTCCACGCGGCGATCGCAGCCGCGGGGAAGGCTCCCGAGGTTGGGAGCATGACGCCAATCCGCTGCGCCGTGCTCTTGCGCTCGATCTCGCGGGCGAGGTGCCACGCGACCACCATGAGATCGACGCCGCGCCAAGAGCGCTGGTCGTCGATGACGGTGCCGCGCAGCGGTCGCAGAAGGAGGTTGCGCCTGATCGCCGAAAGAAGTTCCATCCGGTTTCTCCGAGTTCGCCGAGCGGGACGCGGGCCACGCAGCCTTCGTCCGATGGAATAGAGTACCCCAATGCGCTGTGCCGATTCTCTCGTCGTTCGACTCCTGCCTGGGTCGGGTGATACCGTCGCACGATTCTTCGCCTGCACGCTGCTCTCGGCCTGCACGCTGCTCTCGGCCCGCACGCTGCTCTCGGCCCGCACGCTGCTCTCGGCCTGCACGCTGCTCTCGGCCTCGACGCTGCTCGTGGCAGGCGCGCTCCTTGCGGGATGCGCGGGCGGCGGCGGCGCGCCGATGACCGACGCGACCAACGCCTACAACGCGGCGGAGTTCGGCCGGTCGCTCGCGCTCTCTCGTGCGGCCGCCGAACGCGGCACAGGCCTCGCGCGAGATCAGGCGCGCTACCTCGAGGGTCTCTCGCTCCTCAAGCTCGGGCGGGTCGAGGAGTCGATCGCGCCGCTCGAGGAGGCTTCGGACGCCGCGAACCGCGCCCTCGCGGCTGATGCGCGCGTCTCGCTTGGGACGGCGCTCCTGCGCAAGGGCGATCTCGCGGGCGCCGCGGAGGCGTATCGCCGCGCGTCGTTCATTCTCGAGGGCGAGGAGAAGCAGCGCGCGCTCGCGGTCGAGGCGGAATGCAACGCGCGATTGGCCGCCGCAAAGGTCCCGTCGGCTCCGCCACGGGCCGAGCAGCCCGTCGCGGTTGCCGCGGCTGAAGAGCCCCCCGCTCCCGCGGCGTCCGCGCCACCGTCGCCTTCGCCGCAACCGTCGCCCTCGTCGCCCACCGCGCGCATCATCAACGGCGTTGAGATCGAGCCTGTGCGCTTTGCGATCCAGGCAGGCGCCTTCAAGGATCGAAGCAAGGCTGTCGAACTCGCCGCGCAAGTCGGTCCGCAGGTCGCGCTCGAGAAGCTCGCGCCGCCGCGCGTCATCGAGAAGGAGCGCGGCGACGGAAGCACCGTCTATGTGGTGCAGTTCGGCTCGTTTCCGAATCGCGCGGTCGCAGGCAAGGCGCTCCGCGCCTTCTCGAAGACGCCCTACACCGTGGAGCGCTGGGTCGAGTAGCGCGCGCGTCGGGCCTCCCGGAGACCAGCGCTACGCACGATTGATCATGAACTGCGAGGCGTGCGCAAAGTACGCGCGGATCTCCGTGCACGCATCGGCGTCGAGGGCGTGTCGCAGCGCCGCCTCGTCAAGCGCGCCGAGCGCATGGCCGAGCCACGCATCGCGCGCCGACTGGTCGATCGGAAACCGCATGTGACGGGCGCGCAGCCTCGGATGCCCCTTGCGTTCGGAGTAGGTCGCCGGTCCGCCGAAGAACTGGGTGAGGAACTCGCGCATGTCGCGGACGGGCTGGCTTTCGGCGCCGAGATCATCGGGAAACATGGAGCGGATGCGCGGATCGCGGTCGATGCGCGAATAGAGGCCGATCGCGATGGACGCGAACGGCTCGCCGCCGATCCGATCGAAGAGCGGACGGCGCTGGCGCGCGGGATCGTCAGACCCCTCCGTTGGCTGCGGGAATTCCTGCGGCATCGCGTCCGAGGGTACAGAAGGATTGACGCGCGCGCCGAACCTTGAAACGGGAAAATCGCATGGTTCGCAGCGGTGTCGCGGCTGGTGCTCCGTATATTGACTTTGTCATGCCTCGCACCCGCGCCATCGCCCCCGTCACGGTCGCACTGCTTCTCGCACTGCTTCTCGTGGTGAACGGCGTGGTGAACGGCGCGCCGATCAGCGTGGCATCCGCGGCGACCCCAGGGCCTGCCGACCCTCCCCGCCGGATGTCGCTGCCGTCAGACCTGCAGACCGTCGTTGGTGTCCCCGAGTGGCGCATCGAGGCGTCGGAACTCTGCCGCCGCTACCGATGCGCCGCGTCCGACGCGAACATCGACCGCCTGCAGCGGCTGCGCGACGGGACGGAGTCCGGATCCAAGGCTGCGGTTCTCTCAGCGCAGCGTCAACGCAAGCGGCTTGAGCTCCAGATCCGCCGCGACTGCCTGCGAGAGCTCGTGGATCGCGGGTTCTCGATCTCGAGCGAGAACGGCATGACGCCGGAGCGCAAGGCCGCGCTCGAGATGATCGGCGCCCTGACGCATCCCATGGAGCTCGTTGACGCGGTCGCGGTTCTGTCTGGCGAGGGGTATCGCAAGGACCTCGTCGCGTCCGAATCCGATGTCCGAGGCGCGCTCTTCCGCGCCCTCGCGGCGGATCCGGTGTACGGACAGCGGAAACTCGTCGAGTTCGGCACGACCGCCGATGACGAAGTCGCGTCGGTCGCGCGCGAGTCGCTCCCCGCGACGCTCTCGCCCGCGGCGCTCGAGGCCGTCGGAGACGCGCTGCGCGCCTCGCGGGAGCGCACGATCAATCGGGCCGCGATGATCGCGGGCCTGCATCCCGCGGGCTCGCTCATCCCCTCGCTCATCGGGGCGCAGTTCGCGGAGGCCGATTCGTCGCAGAAGGGCGACGAGGCGTGGATCGCGATCGGTAAGTCGACGAGCTACATCGCCGGACTCGTGCCTGTGGTCGGCAACGCGAGCGGCGCATTCCAGCCGATTCCCGGCGTCGTCTACGAGGGAAGCGTCCTGCGGATCATCGAGTCCGCGGTCACCATCTACCGCACCGAGGTGCAGCGGGCGCTCGTTGCGACCGTCGAGCGGACGACTGGCCAGCCCGCTCCGCCGTTCGGATTCGACCGTGATCGCTGGATGGCGTGGTATCGCAACGACTACCCGCAGCTGGCGCAGGCGTTCGCGCGGGAGCACGCGGAGAAGGCGATTGCCGAGGGCGTGAAGACGACGCCGCCGCGTGCGGATGGCTGAGAGCCGCGCCGCGCGCTTCAGCGATACGCTTCGAGGTACGACGCGCGGGCCTCGAACACGAGCTCGCGCTTTCCGCCCTCGACGACCTTCTCGATCCGCACTTCCACGGGATCGCCGACGGAGAAGTTCATCTTCATGCCACGGTTGCTCGGAAGGCGATCGGAGACGATGTCATCGATCTTCGCGGCCATTCGTCCGCTGGTCGTGACGACATACAAGCCGAGCGGTGCGCCCTGCGAGCCGAACGCCCGGGGTTCTTCCACGATCAGCATGTCGTGCTTGATGATCGAGCCGCTCGGGCGCTTGTCCTCCCACTTTCCGAACTCGGCGCGCTTGGCGACGAACTCAGTGCCGCCCCCCAACGCGTCGCAACCCAC
>CAIXEV010000540.1 GCA_903918555.1 uncultured bacterium
CCGCCGCCCAGCTTGCCGGCGGATCGACGCGCGCAAACGCCCACTCCGCCGCAACCACGCCCTTCACCGCGAAGATCTTGATGTCCTTCGCATCGGCGTGCGGTGCGCCGTCGTAGACAAGCTCGTTGTCGCCGGGCTCGAGCACGGCGTTGCGCGCCTTCGGCGGCTTCTCGCCCTTCTTGAGCTGCTTCGGCCGCATGGGCGCGAGCTTCGCCGCCGGCAGCACGATGAACGACGAGCTGCCTTCCGGGCCGGTGCACGGGAGGAGTTCGCCGTTGAGCCGGAACCCATGGTCAAGCGCGGCCATCGCGTCGGCCGCGCGCGGCGGAATCCACACGACGACATCCTGCTTCTGCGGCGCGAAGGTCCAGCGCATCGTCTTCGCGGCCACTTCGTCGGCGAGATCGAGGCCCCACACGAATCGCCCGACCACCGTCGCGTCGCGCGGCGGTTGCGGCACCGCGTCACGCTTGACGCCCTTGAGCGGCGCGAGCTCGACGATCGGTCCGAAGACGCCGGTCGGCGCACCGACCGCGCGGCCGGCGGCGGGCAGTCCATCGTTCGCAACCTCGGCGACGACCGTGTGCGCGCCGCCCGAGGCGATCTCGAAGACGCCTGCGCCGCCATCGGCGTGGCGCGCGCCGTCGATGACCAGCGCAGCATCGATCTTGCGCGCCGATGGAAGCGCGTAGAGGCGCTTCGACTTGCCGGCCTGCTTGAAGCGCGCGCGGTAGTACGCGCTCTGCGCCGCGACGCCGAACGCGCCGAGCGACGCGGGTGCGGAGATCCACGCGAAGCGCGCGTGCGATCCGTCAAGCGACGCGCGCTCGGCGAGCGCGGTCGTCTCGCCGAGCTTGGGCGCGCGGCGCTGCGTCGACTTCGCCGCTGCGGCCTGCTTCATGCGACGAACGCCGCCGGCCGCATCGACCGCGACCAGCGCATTGCCATCGCGGTCGACGAACTCGAAGCCATCGCCCGCGACGCCCACGCCATCCGCAAGCGGGAACGGCACCGCCACCACGCGCAGCCGCCGCACCGCCACGCACTTCGGCGCAGCGCCATCGGCCGGCACCGTCAGCGTCGCCGTGCTGCCGTCGACGCTGATCTCGATCTTGCCGCGCGGCTTGCCTGCGACGACGAGAAGATCGCCCGAGAGCGCCACGAGCGAGCCCGTGCAGCGATCGAGGCGCGCGCCGTTGAGCGCGAGGTCGCGGCCAACGAAGTCGACGCCGCCGTCGCTGCGCGCGCGCATCTCGACGCGCGCCGCGACTTCGTCGGCCGACAGCTTCGCAAGCACCTCGCCGAACGAACTCGCGAACACGAGCGCGCGGCGCAGATCGAAGAGATCGCGCGCCGGACGCTCGGCGAGGCCGCGCGCGCTCGTGGCGCCGCGGTGGCGCCCGCCCGACGCCTCGAGCACGAAGTCCGACCGCACGATCGCGCGCGACGCGAGGCGCTGCGCGTCCTCGTCCCACGAGAGGAATCCCATCGGCGGCGCATCGGGCTGCACCTGGCGCAGCTCGGCCATGCGTGCCGCCGGGTCGTCGCTCTCGCGGCACCAGGTGTCGACGACGCCCTCGTGCATGTACCAGCAGTTGTTGGCGCTGATGAGCGGCACCTCGACGCCGAACTCGCGCGCGAACCGCACGAGGTCGCCGAAGTACGCAGCGCCGACCTCCGCGTCGAGCGAGTGCCAGTGATCCTCGAGCCCGATCGCCACGATCGGCCGATCGGTGGAGCCGCCGTTGCGCGTCGCCTGCAGGTCGACGAACTCACGCGCGAGCCGGCGCCAGAAACTCGTGACGCGCTGCATGAAGGCCGGACTCGCCTCGCGCAGGCGGTCGCCCGCGAAACCACCGATCCAGCCGGGCATGCCGCCGCCTGCGAATGTGCCGCCGACGCAGGGGCCGATCCGGAGGATCACCCGCAGCCCGGCGGCGCCGGCCTCGTGCACGAAGCGGCGCAGGTCGCGGTCACCCGCAAAGTCGAAGCGATCGGGAGTCGGCTCGTGGATCGCCCACGGCACCCGCGCGACCACGGTGTTGAAGCCAGCGTGGCGGAGGCGCGCAAGCTCGCCGGTCCAACCGTCCGCAGTCATCAGGGCCGGGTCGAGCGCGGCCCCAACGATGGCGAACCGGCGCACGCCCGTGCGGGCGCCGTCGTGGAAGAAGCTCAGCGAGTCGTAGGAGACTGTCGGCATGTGGTGCTGCTTGGCGCGTCCGAGGACATTCTTGGCGGTCGGGAAAATCTTGGTTCGCCGAAAACGCCCTGCGAGACTCGCGGCGTGGACTCTCCCACAATCTTTCCGCGCGGGCAAAAAGCGGGGCATCCTGATCGTTCCTGACGACGAAGCAAGCAGCCTTCCGCGTTCTTGCGGTACAAAGGAACCCCCATGAAGCGCCTCGGCGACCCATCATCCATTCAGATGAACCACTCTTGGCTGCGGCCGAGCGTGGCGCGGTCGGCGGCGCTTCTCGTCTCGGCAACCGTCCTGAGCGCCTGCGACAGCGGCCTCCAGCGGATCGACCGAGCCACCAACGAGAAGCTCCGCGAGAGCGCCGAACAACTCGGCGGCGGCGCGATCTTCCCTGAAATTGACGCGAACCGCTACGAACCTGGCTCGTACTTCCCCGATTACCCGAAAGATGTCGACAAGCCGACGACGGTCAATCCGCCCGTCAGCGAGCTCTCGTTCGAGGCGATTCCGCAGGCCAAGGAAGACGCCGACAGCATCGCGCGGCGGTTCGAGAAGATGGCGCAGGGCGATCCAAACGCCAAGCTGTTCACCTTCGAGGACGCGATCGCCTACTCGATGACGCACGCGGATGAGTTCCTGACGGCCGAGGAGGCCTACCTCATCATCGCGATCCGGCTCCTCATCGAGGAGCATAAGTGGACGCCGCTGCCGGCCAACGTCACCTCGGCGACCTTCGCCAACGACGGCGCCGGCGGTCGCTTCAACAACGCCCTGAGCATCGTGAACGACCTCGGGGTCGCGCAGCGCCTGCCCTTTGGCGGCGAGGTGAGCGCCTCGTTCGTGGTGGCGGCCACCCAGCAGCTCGACGACTACCTCCTCTCGACCGACACGCAGTCGGCGGACATCGTGCTCGAGGCGGCCATCCCGCTCCTGCGCGGCTTCGGCGATGTGGCGCAGGAGGACCTGATCCAGGCCCGCCGCAACCTCGTCTACGCCGCGCGCGGATTCGAGCAGTTCCGCCGCGACTTCTACTACGACCTCGCCGACGACTACCTCACGCTGGTGCTCCAGCTCCAGGGCATCGCCAACGGCGAGCGCCAGGTCGAGCGCAGCGCGGCCGTCGAGGCGCGCACCAAGGCGCTCGTCGAAAGCGGCCGCACCGAGCCGTTCCAGGCGGACCTCGCCACGCAAAACACGCTCTTCGCGCTCGATCGCCTTAGTTCGCAGCGCGAGCTCTACCGCCTCACGCTCGACCGCTTCAAGGCGCGCATCGGCATGCCGGTCGACGAGCCGATCAAGATCGATCCGATCGAGTTCAAGCTGCCCGTGCCGCGCGTGAACCCCGAGGAGGCCCTCGGTCTTGCGTTCCGCTTCCGCCTCGACCTCCAGACCGAGCGCGACATCGTCGACGACTTCGCCCGCAAGGTCGATGTCGCGCGCAACAACCTGCTCGGCGACCTCGACCTCCTGCTCACGAACAACATCCCCACCAACCCGCTCAAGCCGCAGTCGGGCCTGCAGTTCGAGCCCGACTACAACGACTTCCGCGCGAGCCTCGTGTTCTCGATGCCGCTTGACCGCGTGCCCGAGGACCTCAGGCTCCGCCAGGCGCAGATCTTCCTCGAGCAGTCGAAGCGGCAGTATTTCCAGGCGCGCGACAACGCAGCCGTGGCCGTGCGCCAGGCCGCTCGCGGCATCGAGCGCTCGCAGTTCAGCCTGGTCGTCCAGCAGAAGAACGTCGCGGCGGCAATGAACCGGCAGGCGGCGATCGACGCAGCGCCCGATCGCGCGAACGCGCGTGACCGCACCGAGGCGGTCGACCAGCTCCGCCGCG
>CAIXEV010000541.1 GCA_903918555.1 uncultured bacterium
CATTCGTTGCGTGGCGTGCGTGGCTGCGCGTCTTGCGATCAGCCGCCGCCGAAGACGCGCACATCGTCGTACTCGTTGACGACATACGGGCCGCGCGGATTCGCGGTGGCGCTCACGATCTCGACCACGGGCGCGGACGCGCTTCCGGGGCCGTCGATACGCGAGAAGAAGATGCCGTCCTTGCCGGGTGAAATCAGCACCCACGCGCCGCGCGGCGCGCCGGCGTTGGGCGTGCCAGCGGCGCCGTAGCTCACATTGCGGATGATCTGCGCAAGCGTTGCGCTCTGGTTCGCCGGCGTCGTCGTGCGCAGGATGCTGTTGGTGGTCTGCGACTGGCTGAGGTTTCCGAGCTCGACCGAGTTGATGTAGGGAAGGATCGGCTGGAACGCGAACATGCAGTCCGCGATCGACTCGCTCGGCTGCGCGCCGGCGACGAGCGACGAGCCCTGCGGGCGCATCTGGCGCATGTAGATCACGGGCTGACCCCACGCGTCGACGAGGTCGGGCAGGCGAAATGGATCGTTCGCGTACGGATCAGCGCCGCTTGCGGTGAGACCTTGGCCGGGGACCGGCGCGAGCTCATCGGCCTTCGGCGAGAAGAACGACTTGTACTGCACGCCGCGGATGCGGGGGCCTTCGCCGACCTTCGTCGGGTTGATCTTGATGCTGAAGGTGACGCCGGCGCCACCGTTGAAGGTGACGACCGTCCAGCCGCTGTACTGCGCCGCTGCGTAGTTCGGGTCGTCCTGGGCGACTGCGCCGCCGCAGAGGTGAAGGATCGCGTTCTCCGTGCCGCTGATCTTCGGATCGGCCGCGAGGATCGCCTCGGGCACGATGCCGGGATAGAAGCCGAACTGCTGCTGGAAGGTCTCGCACGCCTTGCCGAACTCCTGCAGGAGCTTCTCGGTCTGCGTCTTGCGCGCGCGCTCCTGCACCGCGCTGAGCGCAGGCAGCAGGATGCCGATGAGAAGCGCGATGATGCCGATCACCACGAGCATTTCGGTGAGCGTGAAGCCCACTCGTGCGCGGCCTTGGGAGGCATGGGACGGCGTTCGGACAGCGGGGGTGTCGGGCATGGTGTCAATCCTAGCGAGAGAAGCGCCTTCCACGGAGAGCGGCGCGCTCTTCCGCATCTTTACGGCTGCCCCGGCGTCCGAGCCGCAGGAGTGTGCCGAATCGATATTGGACTCGTTGGTTTTCGCCCGCCGAGGCGGGTCAGGGGGCGCCTTCCGAGGGCGCGGAGAGTTGTCGATACGCCTCGTAACCGCCAATCGCGACGGCGGTCGCGAGGTTCAGGCTTCGGACGAAGGGCGTCTCCTCGGCCGGGGTCGGGGCGGCGGATCCGGCCGGGCGTGCGCCGTCGGTGCCGGGCTGGGGGATCCGCAGGAGACGGTCGGCGCCGTAGGTCTCCGCGACCCAGGCCTCGACCTCGGGGCCGACGCCCGACGACTCCTTGCCGAAGAGCAGGTAGTCGCCGCGCTCGAACCTGGCTGAGTAGAGCGACCGCTCGCCGCGGCTCGTGAAGAGCCACATCCGGCCGGGGCGCTCGCGGGCGAGGAACTCGCCCCAGCTCTGGTGCTCGACGCAGTCGACGAGGTGCCAGTAGTCAAGCCCGGCGCGGCGGCGGGCCTTGTCGTCCATCGAGAAACCGATCGGATGCACGATGTGCAGGCGACAGCCGAGCGCGGCCGCGGTGCGTCCGATGTTCCCCGTGTTGTTTGGGATCTCAGGATGGAGCAGAACGAAATGGAAGAGCGGTTCGCGACGCATCATCCGCCTCAGGGTGAATCTCGGTGGATTCGGCTCGCGGTGCGGTCACGCGCGCCCCGGGACTCGCTTCAGACGCTCGGCGCTCGCTCAGCGCTCGAGCTCTTCCTTCGAGAGCGGGCGCTGGAATCCGGCGCCCTTGGCGCGATCGGCGCGCGCTTGGGAGATGCAGAGGATGCAGTAGACGCCGCAAACGACGATCCAGAGCAGGTTCGAGAAGAGGACAAGCATCATGGGCGGATACCTCGGTCAGGCCAAATCGGGCACGCAGTCTAACGGACGATCGGCACGAAGTGGGCAAGGCTTGAAAAAGCGCCCCCTGCGGGATTCGAACCTGCGACCTGCGCTTTAGGAAAGCGCTGCTCTATCCAGCTGAGCTAAGAGGGCGAAGGTGCGGAGTATACCCCCGCGGCGCCTGCTCAGCGGAGCGCCGAACGGATGGCCGTGAACGCACTGTACGCGTTCCAGAGGATGCAGAGGATCATGATGAGGTGGTTGACGGCGATGTTGCGCTCGGGGTCGATGATGCTCCACGCGGTGACCACGGTGAGGCCGATGGTGGCGACCGCCCCCGCGATGCCCGCGAGGAGCCCGGTGCGAGGCTTGCCGACCATGCCGATGACGGCGGACGCGAGGAACAGGATCGCGCTGATGCGAAGCACCCACACGGTGGCGAGGTAGAGAGGAACGACTGCGCCCGAGTCGTCATCGCTCCTGAGTCCGGTGAAGAATCCGAAGTACCCGAAGATCGCGGCCGAGAGAAGCGGGCCGAGGACATCGGCGCCGCGGTCGTCGTAGCCGCGGTCGCTTGGCTGGTAGGAGGCGGGCGGTTGCGGCGTGTGCATTGCCGTAGACTAACCGCCAAGATGCTTCCGCTGCTTCGCGCGATCTTTGAGGAATGGCCGTGGGTGGCGCCAGTCTTGCTGCTGGCCTCTGTGGCGATGTCGGTCGCGACGGTGGTGTTTGTCCTCGTCGATCGGCGCTGCCGCTCGCAGACGGCGATCTCCTGGGTGCTGTTGGTCATCGCCGCGCCGCTCGTCGGACCGCTCGTCTACTGGACCTTCGGCAAGCCGTGGCTTTCGTCGAAGCGAGAGCGCGCCTACCGCACCGTGGCCGCTGACCGCGCGGAAGTGCGGCGGCGCGAGCAGGCGGCGGGCAGGGGCGCCGAACGGCGCAAGACGCGCGAGGCCGTGCTTTCGGCGTTGACCCGCGAGCAGCGGCTGATCGCGCGCCAGGCGTCCACGATCTCGGGCGACTTTCCGCTCGCCGGGAACGAGATCGATATCTACGACGACGCGGACCAGCTCTTCGTGCGCATGGAGGAGGACATCGACCGCGCGACGCGGCATGTGCATGTGGTCTTCTACATCGCGCTCGACGACGAGACGAGCTGCGGGGTCTTCCGCGCGCTCGAGCGCGCCGCGCGGCGCGGGGTGGCGTGCCGGCTGCTGCTCGACGGGCTCGGTTCGCGCCCGTTCCTCAAGAGCAACCGCAGGTTCGAGCTCGAGAAGGCGGGCGTCAAGGTCGTCGAGGCGCTTCCCGTCGGCATCGTCCGCCGTCGCTTCGGGCGCATCGATCTCCGCAACCACCGCAAGATCGTCGTGATCGACGGCGGCATCGGCTACATCGGCAGCCACAACCTCGCGTCGAAGGAGTTCAAGGTCAAGGAGAAGTTCGCGCCGTGGGTCGACGCGACGATGCGGATCTCGGGTCCCGTCGCCAACGACCTCCAGAAGATCTTCGTCGAGGACTGGTTTCTCGAGACCGACGAGGAACTGTGGGAGATGGTGGCGCAGCCGCCGTTCGAGGGGGCCCAGCCTGCGATCGCGCAGATCCTCGGCACCGGCCCCGCGACCTACGAGAGCGCGATGCCGCAGATGGTGCTGTCGCTCGTGAACCTCGCGGAGGAGGAGATCGTGCTGACCACGCCGTACTTCGTGCCGGACGAGCCGGCGCTCGCGGCGCTGATGACGGCGGCGAGGCGCGGCGTGCGGACGATCCTCATCATCCCGGCGCGCATCGACTCGCGGCTCGTCCAGATGGCGAGCCAGAAGTTCTTCCAGCGGCTGCTCGACTCCGGCGTCGAGATCTGGCGCTACGAAGGCGGCCTCCTCCACGCGAAGACGATCGTCGCCGACGGCCGCACCAGCCTGATGACGAGCGCGAACCTCGACCGGCGCAGCTTCGAGCTCAACCTCGAGGCGAGCATGGTCGTGTACGACAACCAGGTGAGCGCCAGGCTCCGAGAGCTGCAGGGGAGATACCTGACGCAGTCGCGCCGGATCTCGGCGAGCGAGTGGTACCTGCGCCCGGCGTGGAAGCGCCTGCGCGACAACCTCGTTGGGCTGCTTGCGCCGCTGCTGTAGGAGCCGGTGGACGGAATCTCGCGGCGCGGCAAAACGACGCAGGCCCCGCGCTTGGCGGGGCCTGGGCCTGAGGTGCCGATGGGCGGACTCGAACCGCCGACCTTCGGGTTATGAATCCAACGCTCTAAACCAGCTGAGCTACATCGGCGAAGGGTCGGAGAGTATAGCGGGTCGGGCGGGGCGCTCAAGCCTGCGCATTTCTGGCGAGTGCGCGCGTTTCGCGCGGTTCAGAAGCTCACCGAGATCTGCGCCTGGATGGTCCACTGGCCGTCCTCGCCCGTGGCGTCCTGCAGCCAGTTGTTCTCAGCGCCTTCCTTGATCCACTGTCCTGCGACGATCGGGTCGAACGCGTAGCCGAACGCGCCCTGGAGCTTGGCGCGGTTGCGGCTGAAGTACCAGTTGGCGCCGGTGGTGACCGCCGAGAAGGCGTTGGCGAAGATCGCGGTGGACTGGCCGTCGAGGTCGCCGTACTCGTAGCGGGCGACGAGCTCGACATCGTCGGCCACGAAGACGCCGCCGCCGAGCTCGAAGCCCATCGGGTTCTGGCCGTTGCCCTGCGGATCGAAGAGATAGCCAGCCGCGAACAGGTTCGCGCCGCCGAAGTCGGCGGCGGCGTCGAGGGTCGCCATGAACGCGCTGTTCGCGCTCGCCTCGTTGGTCTGATCCCACTCGACCGCGCCGCCGACGCGGAGCCCGAACTCCTCGCCGCGCCACGACTGCTGGTCCTTGAACTGATCCCACGAGCCCGCGACCTTCCAGTCGACGCGCGCGCCGAGTCCGTACTGGTAGCCGGGCGAATCGGTGGTGAAGTCGCGGTTCTGCGTGTACGGGCCGTTGTCGTAGAGGCCCTGGACGCGCAGCGCGTCCGACTCCCACGCGAGCTTCACGCCCTGCGTGTAGCCGAGGTTGAAGTAGTAGGCGATGGTCGAGCGGTCGATGAACTGGAGGTTGCCCGCGTCGATCTCGAGCGAGGCGTTGTGCGTCGACTGGAACTGGCCGGCGGTGAGCGTGAGGCCGTTTCCGAAGTCCTTCGCGATCCACGCGTCGGCGAGCACCGGGCCGTTCGCCGCGACGAAAGGCGCCGCGTAGAACTCGGCGTCACCGGTGTAGTCGAGGTAGTACGCGACCTTGTAGGTCCAGGATGGGTCGACCACATTGCCCGCGAGCGTCAGCCGCGTGCGCTTGTTCTGGAAGCCCCAGGTGTCGTTCTCGCCGAGGAACGCGGGCAGCGCCCCTTGACGGGAGTTGATGGTCCAGCGCGCCTGCTCGAGCAGCGAGAGGTTCGCGGAGTAGTTGCCGTCGGCGCTTCGGATGAAGAAGCCGCCCTTCGCGGCGTCGTAGCCCGCGGTGGCGCCGTCGCCGCGCAGCGAGGCGCGGGCGCCTGCATCGGCGAGGACATCCGCCACGATGGCGCGGACCTGCGCGGCGCGCTCCTCGGTGAGCCATGCGTCCGCACCCTGCGCGCGAAGCTCGGCCAGGTCGCGGTGGAGTTGGTCGAGCTCGCGCGCGAGCGTCGACTCGCTCGGCGCGCTTGTACTCGCGCCGAGCGCCGTGGTGTGGATGAGCGCCAGAGCAAGGCAGGTCGCGCACGGCGGGGCGAATGAACGGCGGGCGGCAGAGTCTCGGCGCATGGCCGAGACTCTACCGCCGCGTGGCCCGTTGCAGGGGACTATTCCGGCGGGTCACGGCGCCGACAGGCCCCAGGCTGCCAGCACGATCGCCAGATCGTTGCCGTTGACGGCGCCGTCGCCGTCGATGTCGTCGGGCGACGCTCCGGTCGAGCCCCAAGAAGCGAGGACCATCGCGAGGTCGTCACCGTTGACGGTCCAGTCGCGGTTGACATCGCCCTCGAAGGTCTGTGGGAAGTCTGGCAGCGGGATCACCGGAGGATTGGTGTTCGGTTGCTGTGGAATGCCATCTGCGATCGTCACCGACCGAGACGCCTTCGCATTGCCGCGTTTGGAAACCGACACGACAAGCTCGTGCGTGCGAATCTCGTCGCTTGTGAAGACGCACACGCGTGCTTCATAGGAGCCGATGCCGCCGTAGGTGTGCGGATTGGCGCCCGGGACCGCGCGGACGACGGTGCCGTCGCCGTAGTCGATCATCACGGCGACATCGTTGCTGAAGGCGAGGTTGAACACGAGCGTCCCACCGGCGCCGAGCTTTACCGAACCGAGCGCATGCGGCGCAAACGGCATGCCGAGCTGCGTTGCCAGGACCTCGGGGTGCGAGCCGAGCAGCCCAAGAGTCAGATCCATGTCGAATCCATTGGGGTCGATCGGCGGATCCTGGAATTGGTTTCCCGAGACGATGTAGCCGCAGTCAGGGGGTTGGATCCCGTTCAGGAGCATGTCGTGAAAGGTCTGCTTGAGCTTGCGCGGGCATGGGCATCCGAGATGACCGACTGTGTTTGGGAGCCAAAGGCCTGCGGCGGAGAAGATCTCGCGCACAAAGACGACGCAGTTGTCGGTGCATCCGTGGAAGTCGCGGCATCGGTTGGGCGGCATCTGCGCGAGAGCGAGGCGAAGTCCGCTGACATACTGCGCCGTTGTCACGGGATACCACAGCGTGTAGTCGGCCATGCGGTTCGTGTCGTCGCGGAGCTCGCCGGGATTCCTGTACCCAGGCTGCCTCGGATACTTGCCCACCGCAATCCGGCATGGCCCCGGAATCTGCGGGTCGCAGTCGCTGCGGACGCTCTTCCACTGCACTAGC
>CAIXEV010000542.1 GCA_903918555.1 uncultured bacterium
ACCGTCCGCGGCCCGCAGGACGGGCCACCATCGCACGAGGTCGAGCCACGCATCATCTAGGATTCGATCCCGAATGTCCACCATCAACCGTTGGAAGTGGCGGATGTTGTGGATGCTCAGGAGGGTGGGTCCGAGCATCTCCTCGGCCATGAAGAGGTGGCGGAGATAACCCCTTGAAAAGCCCCCTGCGCAGGCGAGGCAGTCGCAGGCGGGGTCGAGGGGGCCGCGGTCGAGGGTGTGGCAGGCGTTTCGGATTCGGACCGCCCCGGCCGCCGTGAAGGCGTAGCCCTTGCGTCCGTTTCGCGTGGGGAGGACGCAGTCGAACATGTCGACCCCCGCCCGGACCGCCGCCAGAATGTCCCGCTCGTAGCCGACGCCCATCAGGTACCGCGGGCGGCCATCGGGAAGGAGCGGCGCGACCGCCGCCACCGTGCGGTGGATCTCATCGGGCGTCTCGCCGACGGCGACGCCGCCGATCGCGAAGCCGGGAAGGTCGTGCGAGCAGATCTGCTCGACCGAGCGCCTGCGCAGCTCGAGGTCGGTGCCGCCCTGCACGATGCCGAAGAGCCCCTGCGCGTCGGCGCGCCGATGCGCCTTCACGCACCGATCGAGCCAGCGCGCCGTGCGGTCGACGCCCTCGCGCACGCGCTTGGCGTGGTCCTCCGGCTTCGAGCGGCGCTTGCGCGACATCTGCGGGTCGTCGGGCGCGCGCTCGGGCGCGAGCGCGGGCGGGCAGTCGTCGAAGGCCATGATGATGTCGGCGCCGATGAGGTTCTGCACCTCGATCGAGCGCTCGGGCGTCAGCATGATCTTCGATCCGTCGACGAACGAGCGGAACTCGACGCCTTCCTCGGTGAGCTTGGTGCCCTCGGACATCGACCACGCCTGGAAGCCGCCCGAGTCGGTGAGGATCGGCTTCGACCAGCGCATGAACCCGTGGGTGCCGCCGAATTGCGCGATGCGCTCGGCGGTCGGCCGCAGCATCAGGTGGTAGGCGTTGTTGAGGATGATCTGCGATCCGGTCGACGCGATCTGGTCGGGCGTGAGGCCCTTCATCGTCGCGGCGGTCGCGACGGGCATGAACGCAGGCGTGTCGAACGCGCCGTGCGGCGTCGTCACGCGACCGAGGCGCGCGCGCGTCGCAGCGCTGCGGGCGAGGATCTCGAAGCGCACCGCGTGCTCAGTTGCGCCCATGCACGCCCCGTCCGTTCGCACCGCCGCTGCCCGCGGCGCGAAGCGTCTCGCGCTCGCGCTCGCTGAGCGACGCAAGTCCCTTGTCGCGCACCTTGTCGAGGATGCGGTCGATCTCGCGCTCGTCGACCGGAAGCGGCCGGGTGCTGCGCGGCGAGACGCGCCGGCCGAAGAGGTCGAAGAAGTCGTCGAGGAGATGCGGGCGCCGCGCGACCCACCAGCCGGCGATCGCGCCGCCGAGGTGCGCGGCCTCGCCGCCGGCGTTCGGGCCCGATGTGAGCAGCGCGAACATGGCGAACGCGAGCAGCAGCAGCGCGAGGATGCGGATCTTGATCGGCAGGATGAAGAGGAGGAGCACCTCTTCGTCGGGAGCGAGCCACGCCGCGGCGAGGATGATCCCGTAGACGCCGGCGCTTGCGCCGACGAGCGGCGCGTAGGGATCGCTCGAGAGGAGGCCGGGGATGCTCACGCCCGAACCGGATCCGAGCGCGATGCCGAATGCGTTGAGCAGCAGGAAGAGCAGCGCGCCCGCCACCACGCTCACCGCGAAGATCGCGAAGTAGCGCCGTCGCCCGAAGCGTTCCTCGACGATGCCGCCGAAGACCCACAGGCCGATCATGTTGAAGACGATGTGCGAGAGCCCGACATGCAGGAAGCCGTAGCCGACGAACCGCCAGAACTGGAGGCCCTGCATCGTGCCGTCGGGCGCGAAGGAGACGATCGCCTGCGCTGTGGTGAACTGAAGCCACGCCCGCAGCGGCGACACCATCACATAGTCCGCCTCTGCGATCGGATCGACGCGCAGGGCGATCTCGGGAGGCAGGTTGCCGGCCCAGACAAGCCAGCGGCCGACGCCCTGCGGATTCGGCGTGAGACCGATGACCCGGACCTCGCCGTGGGCGCGCTGCAGGTCTTCCCACGCCTGCTCCTGGCCTGGCGTGACGCGCCACTGCGAGAGCTGGACGGCGATCTTCGGAAGCCAAATGTCAAGGAGAAAGACAACGCAGCAGACAATGATCAGGATCGAGTTCGCCGAGAGGCGACGCAGGCCACCGATCGGCGTGCGCGAGAACCAGCCGCCTCTCGGCGCGCGGCGTGCGCCGGGATGCTGCATCGATCGTGAGTAGTCCCTGTCCGCAAGACCCATGGGCGGAGTGTACGGACTTCGCCGCGTTTCGTCGGTCAGGCGCGTTCGGGTGGCTCGCCTGATGATCCACCTGATGATCCACCTGATGATCCGTCCCGAGTCGATCCGCGTCGCCGATCGGTCGCGCGCTGCAATGCATCGCGCTCCGCCGGAGTCAGGCTTCCGATCCCCTGCTTCGCGATCTTGTCGAGAATCGCGTCGATCTCAGCGTCGGCCTCGGCGGCGACCGCCGCGCGCGCGGGCGCCGGGCCACGCTCGCGCTTCGCTTGCGGCGCCGGCTCGAGTTCATCCTCCATCGCCGCGAGTTCCGCCGGATCAGGCTCGAAGCCGAGGTAGTCGCGCTCGAGCTCGACCTGCTTCGCGGTGGTGAAGCAGACGACGCCGCCGAACAGCGCGATCGCGAGCATGGTGGTGCTGTCGCTCGCGAGCGCGAAGATGCCGACGAGCACCGCGCCGACGAGGCCGCTGCGGCACGCCACGCGCATCGAGCGCGCGTAGCCGTGGCGCTTCCAGAGCAGCGCCTGCACGATGCGGCCGCCGTCGAGCGGGAACATCGGGATCAGGTTGAAGAGGAGAAGGGTCCACGAGATGTAGTTGAGGAGGATCACCGACAGGTCGATCCACGCCGCGGCGTCGGAGCCCTCGTTGCCGGTGAGCGTCCTCCAGATCGCACCACCGACGACGCTGCCGGGGCCGATGTCCTCGCGCT
>CAIXEV010000543.1 GCA_903918555.1 uncultured bacterium
CCCGCCAGAAGCTTGACCGCGCCCGCCAGCTCAAGGCGACCGGCGCCATCACGCAGGCCCGCGTCGACGAGCTCGACGCGCTGCTGCGCGTCGCCGACGCCCGCGTGCGCGGCGCCGAGGCGCGCATCCGCTCGCTCGACGCGCGGCTCAACGACGTGCGCATCGTCGCGCCCTTCGATGGCCGGGTCGGCATGCGCCAGGTCAGCGCCGGCGCGCTGCTGCTCCCCGGCGCGCCGATCACCTCGCTCGACGACCTGAGCCGCATCAAGCTCGACTTCTCGATCCCCGAGAACTTCCTCGGCAAGCTGCGCGTCGGGCAGGTCGTCTTCGCCCGCACCACCGCCTATCCCGGCCGCGTCTTCGAGGGCGCGGTCAGCGTCATCGACACGCGCGTCGACCCGGTCACGCGCGCCGTGCGCGTCAACGCGATCTTCCCGAACGCGGACGAGGCCCTCAAGCCGGGGCTGTTCATCTCCGTCGAGCTGGCGCTCGAGCGGCGCGAGAACGCGCTGCTGGTCGACGAGGAGGCGCTGGTGCCCGAGGGCGCGCGCCAGTACGTCTTCGTCGTGCGCGACAACCGCGCCGTGCGCGTCGAGGTCAGGCTCGGTACCCGCCAGCAGGGCGCCGTCGAGGTGGTCGAGGGCCTGAGGGCCGGAGAGCAGCTCGTCGTGCGCGGCACCAGCCGCATCCGCCCGAACCAGCCCGTCGCCCCGCGGCCGCTGACGCGACCGGCGAGCTGATACCGAAGCCGTCCGGAACCCCACTGCCGGGAAGAACGCCATGGTCCTCTCCGACGTCTCGATCAAGCGACCGGTCTTCGCGACCGTGCTCAGCCTCGTGGTCCTCGTGCTCGGCCTCGCGGCCTTCACGAAGCTGCCGGTGCGCGAGTACCCGGCGATCGACCCGCCGATCGTCTCGGTGACCACGGTCTACAAGGGCGCCTCGAACGAGGTGATGGAGAGCCGCATCACCGAGCTGGTCGAGAGCGTGGTCTCCGGCATCGAGGGCGTGCGCGCGATCACCTCGCAGAGCCGCGAGGAGCGCAGCCAGGTCGTCATCGAGTTCCGCATCGACCGGAACGTCGACGCCGCGGCCGCCGACGTGCGCGACCGCGTCGCGCGCATCCGCGCGCGCCTGCCCGAGGCCGCCGAGGACCCGGTCGTCGCGAAGGTCGACTCCGACGCGCGCTCGATCGTCTTCTTCAGCCTGACGTCCGACCGGCTGAACCAGATGGAGCTGACGGACTTCGCGCGGCGCAACCTGGTCGACAAGCTCTCGATCGTCCCGGGCGTCGCGCAGGTCCAGATCTCCGGCGAGCGGCGCTTCGCGATGCGCATCTGGCTGGACCGCGCGGCGCTCGCCGCGCGCGGGCTGACCGTCGCGGACGTCGAGACGGCGATCAGGCGCCAGAACATCGAGCTGCCCTCGGGCCGCATCGAGTCGACCCAGCGCGAGTTCACCGTGAAGACGGATTCGCGCCTCCAGACCCCGGAGCAGTTCCGGGCCATCGTCGTGGCGACGCGCAGCGGCTATCCCGTCCGCATCGGCGAGATCGGGCGCGTCGAGATCGCGCCGGAGGACGAGCGCAGCGAGATGCGCACGAACGGCCGCACCGCGGTCGGCCTCGGCATCCTGCGCCAGTCGACCGCGAATACGCTGACGGTCGCCGAGGGCGCGAAGGCCGAGATGGAGCGGCTGCGGTCCGCGCTGCCCGAGGGCGTGAGCTACATCGTCAGCTACGACGAATCGATGTTCATCAAGCAGTCGATCTACGAGGTCTTCCACGCGCTCGGGATCGGCGTGCTGCTCGTCATCGGCGTGATCTTCTTCTTCTTGCGCTCGGTCCGCGCCACCATCATCCCGACCGTCGCGATCCCGGTGTCGATCATCGGCTCGTTCACCGTGATGGCGGCGATGGGCTTCTCGCTCAACGTGCTGACGCTGCTCGCCCTCGTGCTCGCGATCGGCATCGTCGTCGACGACGCCATCGTGGTGCTGGAGAACATCCACCGCCGCGTCGAGCTGGGCGAGCCGCCCCTGCTCGCCGCCCTGCGCGGCTCGCGCCAGATCGCCTTCGCCGTCATCTCCACGACGCTGACGCTGATCGCGGTCTTCGTGCCGATCTCCTTCATGGAGGGCAACATCGGCCGCCTGTTCACGGAGTTCGGTATCGCGCTCGCGGCC
>CAIXEV010000544.1 GCA_903918555.1 uncultured bacterium
CTCGTCGGATCTGTTCGGTGGTTGCGAGGCCCTTGGTGGCTGCAAGACCGAAGCCAGGCACGACGCCAAACGAGTCATCTTTCTCCCCTCCGCCCCGTCCGCTCAGAACCCTGATCGAACGGGGTTTTTCTTTTTTCCCAGCGCCTCAGCCCCGCGCGCCGAGGAGCGCCGCCCGCACCGCATCGGGAATCGCGGTCGGCCTGCGGCTGGCGAGGTCGACGAGCGCCCAGCGGCTGCTCGCCCTGGTGAGCGCGGTTCCGTCCTCACGGAGGATGCGGGTGGCGCGGACCAGGCTCGTGCGGCCGAGCTTCTCGACCCAGGTCGCGAGGATCAGGCGGTCGCCGGCGAACGCCTCGCCGAGGTAGTCGACTTCGTGGCGCGCGACGAACCACATGCGCCCGGCGGGGGCGAGATCGGCGCGGGCCGCTCCGGCGTGGGCGCCGTGCAGCGAGGCGATCGCGTCGATCCAGCTGAGGATCACGATGTTGTTCGCATGCGGCACGAGCGCGCTCGTCTCGCGCTCGGACACGGTGTGGCGAATCGCGAACACGCCTGCGGACGGCGCGTCGGCGACCGCAGGAAACGCGTCCGCCGATAGCGGCGTCGCGTCGAGGTTGGCTTCGACGATCATCGCCGTTGAGCGTAGCATGGGTCCGCGCTTGGACAGCGCGCGACGGGAATTCCGACCAAGCGAGACCCATGACCAACGAACCACGGCCCCTGCACATCGATCTCGACCGCGAGCGCGGCATGACGCTCTCGTGGGACGACGGGTCGGCCGCGTTCGTGTCGACCGCGGTGCTGCGCCGCGAGTCGCCCTCGGCCGACGCGCGCGAGCTGCGGGCCGAGATGTCGCGCAACCCGTTCACCGTGCTTCCCGCGTCGAAGGCCGAGGGTCCGCTTCGGATCGACGCGGTCGAGCCCGTCGGCCACTACGCGCTCCGCATCCGCTTCAGCGACGGCCACGACACGGGGATCTACACATGGAAGTACCTGCACTCGCTGTGCGAAAAGCACGGACAACCGCCCGCTTCGTCGTGATTCGCGGCGAGCCTTACAATCGCCCGCGATGACCTCGACCCACGCAGCCGTTCCGAGCGCCACCCACCAGCAGGCTTCGTTCCACGCGGCCGACCACCTCGTCGCGCGCGTCGCCAAGGTTGACGCAGCGACCTGCGTCGGACTCGATCCCGTGCTCGACCGGCTGCCGGCGTCGCTGCGCCCCGCCGACGCTTCGGACGACGCCGCGTGCGCCTCCGCGATCGAGGCGTTCAGCGTCGGGGTGATCGACGCGGTGCAGGAGTCGTGCGCGGCGGTCAAGATCCAGGCCGCCTGCTACGAGCGCTACGGCGCGGCGGGCGACGCCGCGATGGCGCGCGTCCTCGCCCATGCGCGCGCGAGCGGCCTCGCGGTCGTCTACGACGCGAAGCGCGGCGACATCGGGATCTCGGCCGAGCACTACGCCCACGGCGCGCGCGCCTTCGGTGCGCACTGGACCACCATCAACGCCTACCTCGGCGCCGACGGCATCGTGCCGTTCCTCGCGGGCGGGCAGGGCGCCTTCGCGCTGGTGCGCACGAGCAATCCCTCGGGCGACGCGCTGCAGACGCTTCCGCTCGCCGATGGCCGCACCATCGCCGAGGCGGTCGCGGACCTCGTGTCGAAGCTCGGCGAGGCGACGGTCGGCGCGAGCGGGTTCTCGTCGCTCGGCGCGGTCGTCGGCGCGACCAAGCGCGCGGAGATCGCGTCGCTGCGCGCGCGCATGCCGCGCACGATCTTCCTCGTGCCGGGCTACGGCGCGCAGGGCGGCACCGCCGACGATGTGCGCGCGGCCTTCACGCGCGGAAACCAAGGCGCGCTCATCACCGCGAGCCGCTCGGTGATCTACCCGTCTGCGCCTGCGTCGGACGACTGGCGCGGCGCGATCCGCGCGGCCGCCACGCAGTTCGCGCGCGAGATCCGCGCCATCACCGGAGCCACGGCGTGAAGCTGTCGACCTTCGCGTTCCCCGCCGCGCTCGTCGCGCTTGCAGCCTTGCCGCTCATCTTCGGCGAGGGCAGGGCGCGCGTTCCCGCCGACGCGAACCGCGTCATCATCTACACGCCGCACAACGAGCAGATCCGCTCGGAGTTCGGCCGCGGGTTCGCCGACTGGCACCAGCGCACCTACGGCGAACCCGCGAAGGTGGTGTGGAACACGCCGGGCGGAACGAGCGAGATCCGCCGCGTGCTCGAGGCGAACGCCGAGGCGTCGCTGCGCGAGGGGCGCCCGATCGGTGGCAACGCCGATCTCCTCTTCGGCGGCGGCAGCTACGAGTACGGCCAGTTGAAGCGCGAGGTCGTGGTCGGACAGGGCGAGTCGAAGCGCGCCGGCCGCATCCTCGAGAAGCCGTCGTTCGACGCAGCGTGGCTCAAGGAGACCTACGGCGA
>CAIXEV010000545.1 GCA_903918555.1 uncultured bacterium
GGTGTGGAGCACGCGGAAGTAGTGGTTGCCGAGCTCGAGCATCTCCCCCCCGTTCAGGCAGGCGTCGGGCGGCGGCGCGGACACCGCCGGCGGGATGAACGACGAGAGGTTGAGGTTCGGATCCTCGTTGAACTCCTTCTCGGCGCGGTGGCAGAGGATGTTGACGGGCCCAAGCCGGAGGCGCATGCGGGCGAGGCCGGCGACATGGTCGCAGTGGCAGTGCGTCAGGATGCAGAGCGCGGGCTTGAGCCCCTGCTCGTCGATGAAGTCGATCATCGCCTCGGGCTCGTACGGACAGTCGATCACCCAGCAGGCGTCGGCGGGGCCGCCCTCCTGCCACACCACATAGGCGTTGGTCGCGAAGTCGCCGAGTTCGAACGAGCGGAAGGAAAGCGCCATCCGCGCAGGGTAGCGCGCGGCCGACCGCACGCGCGCACCGCGTTTCGGTACTCTTCCCGCATGCTGACACGGACGGTCACGGCGCTCGCCATCGCCCTCGCCACACTTGGTGGTTGCGACACGATCCAGTCGGACTTCAGCCAGTTCGCCGACAGTTTCTCGCAGCCGACGCCGGCCGAGGCCGCGCAGTGGGCGGCCGATCCGAACGACCGCGAGAACGCGCGGCGCGGCACGGTGCTCCTGGCGAACGCGCCGTGGGGCGGCGCGGCTCCGTACCTCAAGATGTACCGGCTCTACGCCGAGGATTCGCTCGATCCGCTGGTGCGCGCCGCGGCGCTGCAGGCCCTCGGCCGCCACGGCGACGCGGCCGACGCGCCGCTCGTCGCGAAGAGCCTCACGAGCCCGTTCCGTCAGGTGCGGCTCGCCGCATCGAAGGCGCTGCAGCGGCTGCACGATCCCGCGGTCGCCGACACGCTGTGGCCACGGCTCGTCGACCGCGCCGAGGACTCCGATGTCCGCACCGAGATCGCGATCGCGCTCGGCCAGTACCAGACGCCGGCGGTCTTCCAGGCGCTCGTGTCGGCGCTCTCGCAGCGCGAGCTCGCCGTGAATGTGGCGTCGCTCGACTCGCTGCGCACGCTCACCGGCCAGAACCTCGGACTCGAGGAAGACGACTGGCTGCGCTACTACGCGTCGACCACGGCGCCTTTCGCGAGCGGCCGCACCTATCTCTACCCGACCTTCGTGCGACAGCTCGATGTGTGGGACCGCCTGATCTTCTGGATGCCGACGGTCTTCGAGACGCCGAACACGCCCGTCGGCATGAAGGTGCTCGGCGCGCGCCGAACCGACGACGCGTCGGCCACCGACGGCGCCGCCGCTCCAGCTGCGAACCGAGGTGCAGGCGAAGCCGCAGGCCAAGCTGCGAACCAAGGTGCAAACCAAGGTGCAAGCGAAGCCGCAGCCGAAGGCGGACCCGCCGACGCGAGCAACGCAGCGAGCCCGGCCAAGCCGAAATCCGTTCCATGAGCCCGACTTCTCCCGACATGCGGGCGCTCGTCGTTCGCGGCGGCGGCGTTGAACTCTCGTCGCTTCCCCGCCCCGCTGCCCGCGACGGCCATGTGCTCGTTCGCGTCACGCACGCGCTCGTCACGCCCTTCGAGCGCGAGGTCGTGCGCGGGCTGCACCCCCTCGGCGCCGAGCCGAACACGGTCACCAGGATCCTCGGCTCCTCCTTCGTGGGCGTGGTCGAGGACGCCTCGCGCGGCGGAGCCTCCGCGCCTTCGCGGGGAACGCGCGTCGCGATCCAGCCGGTCTTCTCCTGCGGCATCTGCGACCGCTGCGGCAGCGGCCTCGCGATCCACTGCCTTGCGCGCATGATCGCCGGGCTCGACGCCCCCGCCGGCGGACTCGCCGAGTTTGCGTCGATCCCCGCCGCCAACTGCGTGGAGATCCCGCGCGACCTCGACGACGAGCGCGCCGTGTTCGCCGTGCCGCTTGCGCGCGCGATCGAGGCGGTGCGCCGCGGCGGCATCGAGGGCAGGAGCTTCGCGAGCGTCCTCGGCGACGACCTCTTCGCGGTGCTCGCCGCGCTGATCGGTCGCGAGGAGAATCCGCTCACGCGCCTCGTCTCGAGCTCGCCGCAGACGCTTGAGATCGCGTCGAAGTACGGACTGCGCAACCGCGCCTTCGCCGAGACCGGCCGGCGCGGCGATCAGGAACTCGTGATCGACATGACCGGCTCGGGCGAGTCGGCCGCCGCGGCCGCGCGCATGGTGCGCGCGCGCGGGCATGTCGTCTTCGGCGGCATCACGACGCGCGCGCCCGTGGGCGTCGACCTGTCGCACCTCGCGCTCGACGAGATCGAGATCTACGGCTCGGGCTTTGCGCCGATCGACGGCGCGCTCGACCGCCTCGCGCGGCGCGCCATCGATCCGTCGCCGCTCGTCTCGCGGCGCGTCGGGCTCGCGGAGGCCGCGCGCGCGACCGCCCTGCTCGGCGATCCCGGCGTCTTCGCCGTTCTTGTGCAGGTCTCGCGATGAGCGCGGACCAAGAGGACTCTCACGCGCGGCGGCTGCAGGAGGAACGCATCCTCGTCGACAGCGCGATCAGCCCCGAAGACCCGATGTCCGCGACGGGCGTCGCCATCGAGCAGGAGGCGATTCCAGACGACGAGGGCGCGATCAAGGCGGGCCGCCTCGCCGGCAAGAGCATGTCGCAGGCGATCTGGATCCTCGCGCTGCCCGTGCTCCTCCAGCAGACGATGGCCGCGGGCGTCGGATTCGTCGACAAGCTGCTCGCAGGCAACCTCCCGACCGAGATCGCGCGCCCCGCGATGGACGGCGTCGGCATCGGCAGCTTCGTCGGCTGGTTCATCGGCATCGCGATGACGGGCCTCGGCGTCGGCGGGCAGGCGATCATCGCGCGCGGCATGGGCTCGGGCGACCTGCGCGAGAGCCAGCGCGCGCTCAGGCAGTCGATGATCCTCTCGGTCACCTGGGGCGCGCTCGTCGCGATCCTGATGATCGCGCTAGCCGAGCCGCTCGCGCGCTACTCGAACCTCTCGCCCGAGGCGACCGAGGCGTGCGCGACCTATGTGCGCACGCTCGCGCTCGGCATCCCCTTCTGCGGCGTCATGATGGTGGGCGGCATGTGCCTGCACGGCGCAGGCGAGGCGCACAAGCCGTTCCAGATCGCCGTGTGGGTGAACATCGTCAACTGCGTGACCTCGTGGCTCATCTCGGGCGTCGAGATCGGCGCGTTCGGCGCGAAGCTGCCGAATCCGTCGCCGCTCGACCCGGCCAGATGGGGCGTGTTCGGCATCTCGGCGGGAAGCGCGATCTCGTACGCCGTCGGCGCGTGGCTCACCTGGCGCGTGCTGCGCGCGGGCGTCAAGGACCTGCGCCTCGAGAGCCCCGCCGACGGGCGCCCGCTCTTCTCGATCGACTCCGCGATGATCTGGCGCATCGTGCGCGTGGGCGTGCCGAACTTCTTCGAAGGCCTCGCGATGTGGTCGGTGAACCTCTTCGTGCTCGGCTTCATCGGCCAGGCCGCCGCGCGCGGGCTCGGCACCGAATCGAAGGAAGGCCTCGTCGGCGCCCACATCATCACCGTGCAGTGGGAGGCGTTCTCGTTCCTCCCGGGCTTCGCGATGGGCACCGCCGCAGGCGCGCTCGCTGGCCAATACCTCGGCGCAGGCAGCGCGCGGCTCGCGCGCGCCGCGATCTGGCGCTGCACCCTCATCGGCCTCGCCATCATGGGCCTGATGGGCGTCGTGTTCATCTTCCTCGGGCGTCCGCTCACCGCGATCATCTCGTCCGACCCGCTCCATCTCGAGCTGGTGCCGAAGCTCCTCATGGTGGCGGGCTTCGCGCAAGGCTTCTTCGCGCTTGCGATGGTCGTGCGCAACGGCCTCCGCGGCGTCGGCGACACCAAGTGGATCCTCGGCATCACCGTCGTCAGCTGCTTCGCGATCCGCCTGCCGCTCGCGTGGTACCTCGGCATCCACCTCGGTCACGGCCTCGTCGGCATCTGGTGGGGCCTGATGATCGAGCTCTCGCTGCGCGGGCTCCTCTTCCTCGCGCGCTTCAAGTTCGGCGCGTGGGAGAAGGTGCGGGTCTAGGTTCAGCGGAGGACGTAGTAGCACCCGACAGCCGCGAGGATGAA
>CAIXEV010000546.1 GCA_903918555.1 uncultured bacterium
GCGCAGTCGCGGTCGATGTCCTTGAGCATCTCCATCGCCATCTCGTTGGCGCCGCCGTGGAGCGGGCCCTTGAGCGCGCCGATGCCGCCGCAGACCGCGCTGTGCATGTCGGTCTCGGTCGAGGCGATCGTGCGGCACGAGAAGGTCGACGCGTTGAAGTCGTGCTCGGCGTAGAGGACGAGCGACACATCGAGGATCTTCGCGGCGAGTTCGTCGGGCTTCTGGCCGCTCATCATCCAGAGCAGGTTCGCCGAGTGGTCGAGCGACGCGTCGGGCGCGACGGGAGCCTTGCCGTTGAGCGTCATCTGGCACGCGCCGATGATCGACGGGATCTGCGCGAGGAGGCGCTTCGACTTGCGCAGCTCGGCGGCCGGCGAGTTGTCCTCGCAGTCGGGGTCGAGGTGCGAGAGCAGCGACACGCCCGAGCGCAGGATCGACATCGGGTGCGCGTTCGGGCTCTCCTTCGCGATGTGGACGACCGCGTCGCGGACGCTCGCGGGAATCGCGCGCATCGAGGCGATCTCGGCCTTGAACGCGGCGAGTTCGGCCGCCGACGGCTTGTGGCCGACGAGGAGAAGGTGCGCCACCTCCTCGAAGGAGGCGTTCTCGGCGAGATCGGCGATCTCGTAGCCGCGGTAGATGAGTTCCGTCTGGGTGACGGCGCAGATGGCGGTGTCGCCGACGGTCTGGCCGGCAAGGCCGCGGGTGTCGACGGGCTTCGGGGTCGGGGCGGATGCGGTGCTCATCGTGAAGTCTCCAGCAAAGCGATCAGACGGCAAAAACGCCGACAGGGAAGCGGGGAGTCTACACAAGCCGCGGTCGCCGAGGAGGAGCATGTACAGTGCGTTCATGACCCTCGCCGCGACCGTCCGCAGCCTCTCCCTGCTCGCCGTGCTTGCCTTGGTCCAGTCGCCGATCGGCTGCGCGACCGCAGCGAAGGCTCCCGCCGCGTCGAAGGCTCCTGCCGTCGCAAGCGGCGTGCCGGAGGCCGCGGCGCGCCTCACCGGCTCGTTCTCGAGCGAGGCGCAGTCGAAGATCGACCCAGAGTTCTTCGATGTGCGGCTCCACATGACCCCGATCTGGGCGTCGCGGACGGACGGTCCGTGGCTCTATGTCGAGCAGGCCATGGCGACGACCCTCGACAAGCCGTACCGCCAGCGCGTCTACCGCCTGATCGACCGCGGCGACGGATCGGTCGAGAGCTTCATCTACGAGTTGCCGAACGCCGCCGCGCGCGTCGGCGCCTGGCGCGACCCGGCGCGCTTTGACGCGGACACGCCGGAGTCGCTCGTTCCGCGGGCCGGCTGCTCGATCGTGCTGAACCGCGCGGGCGATCTCTGGGTCGGCTCGACCAACGAACGCGATTGCGAGAGCTCGCTGCGCGGCGCCAGCTACGCGACGAGCGAGGTCACCCTCCGCGCCGATGGTCTCGACAGCTGGGACCGCGGCTTCGACGCCGATGGCAAGCAGGTGTGGGGCGCCAAGAAGGGTCCGTACCAGTTCCGCCGGGCCCAATAGCCGAGCGGCGCGCGAAGGCCTCAACCCAAAGCAGCACCAAAGGCCGCCGCCGCAGCGGCAGAGTTTGCCCCCCCGCGCTTCTAGCACCAAAGGCCGCCGCCGCAGCGGCGGAGTTTGCCCCC
>CAIXEV010000547.1 GCA_903918555.1 uncultured bacterium
CCGAGCGCGCGTCGAACCAGTCGAGGCTCGAGCTCGCGAGGCTCTCCGCCGACCGCTGCACCATCGCGGCCCCGATCGACGGCGTCCTGCAGACCGCCGACCTCGAGGTCGGGGAGTCGGTGACGCCCGGACAGAAGATCGCGCGCATCGTCAATCTCGAGAAGGTCGAGATTCCGCTGCGCATCCCTGCCTCGTCGCGCGCACTGGCGCCGGTCGGCGCCAAGGCGACCGTGACCGCGCGCGCCGATCAACGCGTCTACGAGGGAACCGTCGCGCGCATCGCCCCTGAAGACGACCCGGCCTCGCGCACGGCGACCGTCTACATCGAGATCGCGCAGTCGGCCGACCGCGCCGATGTCCTTGCGCCCGGCGCGTTCGTGGAGGCGAAGATCATCACCGGCGGCAGCGCGCCGCGCATCGCCGTTCCGCGCCGCGCGATCCGCGACGAGACCATCGCCGTCGTCGAGTCGGGCCGCGTTCGCATGCGCCGCATCAGCGTCGACTTTCCGTTCGCGGGCACGCCGGATGGCGCCGAACTCGCCGATCTCGACTGGGCGGTCCTCTCCGACGAGCTCGCTCCCGGCACGCTCGTCGTGATCGACGGTTCGCGCAGCCTCGTCGAAGGACAGGCCATCGAGCCGATCCCGGCGCACGCCGACGCCGCGAAGGCGCCGCGCACCGCCGACCCCGCCGGTGACGGAAAGGGCGCGGGCTGATGGTCCGTTCGCTCGTCGACTTCTGCGTGCGTCGGAGCGTGCCCGTCACGCTCCTGATGTGGACGATCCTCATCGGCGGAACGATCGCGCTTCTCACGATGCGCCGCGAGTTCTTCCCGGAGACCGCGCCGCAGGCCGCGCGCATCGTCCTCGTCTACCCGGGCGCCTCGCCCAAGGAGATCGAGGAGTCGATGGCGCGCAAGATCGAGGACCGCGTCGTCGATGTCGAGGGCGTCGACCGCGTCGAGACGCGCCTTTCCGAGGGCACGGGCGGCATCACCGTGAAGCTGAAGGCGGGCACCGACGCAGACAAGGCGATCGAGGACATCCGCCTCGCGATCGAGCAGATCACCGATCTTCCGCCCGAGGCCGAGCGCGTGCGCGTGTTCGACTTCCAGCCGAACTTCCCGACCATCATGGTCACGGTCGCAAGCGACGCGGGCGAGGACTACATCAAGCGCGAGCTGCGCGTGATCCGCGACGACCTCAAGAGCCTCGATGGGATGGGCACGCTCGTCGAGATCGGCCTGCGGCCGCGCGAGATCCATGTCGATGTCGATCCGACCGCGCTCCTGCGCCACGGCATCCGGCTGAGCGAGGTCTCCGACCGCGTGCGCGCCGCGATGGCCGAGGTGCCCGGCGGCACGGTGCGCACCGAGAGCGCCAACCTCTCGATCCGCACGCTCGGAAACGCCGAGAATGTCGCGGCGATCAAGGGCATCGTGCTCCAGAGCGCGGTCGACGGCTCGACCCTCCGGCTCGGCGAGATCGCCGATGTCCACGAGAACTTCGACGACATCCCGCAGATCCGACGCTTCGGCGGAAAGCCGGCCGGCACGCTCGTCGCGTTCAAGGAGGGCGAGGAAGACGCCGTCGAGATCGCCGAGCTCGTGCGCGGCTATGTCGCGGCGCGCAACGGCGAGCCTCCGCGCGACTTCGTGCGCGACCGCCTCATCGAGAGCTCGTGGGAGCGCGGCTACGAACTCGGCCTGACGCGTCCGCCGGTCAACGGCACGCTCGCGCAGCACAACGACCTTGCACGCATCATCGAGGGTCGCTTCGAGCTTCTTGCGACGAACGCGATCCAGGGCGCCGCGCTCGTCCTCGTGGTGCTGCTCCTCGGCCTCAACCGCGTCGCCAGCTTCTGGGTGATGGTCGGCATCGTGATCGCGATCGCCTGCACCCTCATGTTCATGCAGGTGACGGGCGTGACCCTGAACCTCATCACGATGTTCGGGCTCCTGATCGTGCTCGGCATGCTTGCCGACGACGCGATCGTGATGAGCGAGAACATCGTGAAACGCCACAAGGAGCTCGGCGAGCCGCCGCTCACGGCGGCCGTCAACGGCGTGACGCAGGTGTTCTGGCCCGTCGTCGGCAGCGTCACGACCACGATCGTGGCGTTCGTGCCGCTCATCTTCATCAAGGGAAACATCGGCGAACTCCTCGGGAACCTGCCGACGGTCGTGTTGATCGCGCTCGGCGCGAGCCTCCTCGAGGCGAGCTTCATGATGCCGAACCACATGGCGCATGCCCTCGTCCGCGAGGAGCGCGCGGCGGCGCGCGGCGGTTCGCGGCTCGACAAGTATCTCAAGCCGATCGGCGAGTTCCGCGAGCGGCAGATCGAGCGCATGCTTGCGGTCTACGAGCGCGGGGTGCGCTGGTGCCTGCGCGAGCGCTACATCGTGCTCGCCGCGACCACGGCGGTCTTGATGCTCTCTGCCGGCATGGTGTTCGGCGGACGCCTTGCGTTTGTGTTTCTTCCCGCCGACGACACCGAGACCGTGATCGTCGACTTCGCGCTTCCGATCGGCGCGACGATGGAGCAGACGAGCGAGGTCGCGCGCCGGATCGAGACGGCGGCGCGCGCGCAGCCCGAGGTGCAGGCGCTCACCGCGAGCCTCGGAAGCTCGGTCGACTTCGAGACGGGCGCGACGAACGCGGCCGCCACGCATCTTGGGCAGATCTTCCTCGAGCTCTCGCCGGTCGAGACGCGTTCGCGTCGCAGCGCGGAGGTCATCGACGCCATTCGCCTTGCGGCCGGCAACCTCGACGAGTGCGAGACGGTGAAGTTCCAGGAAGTGTCGGGCGGCCCGGCGGGCGCCGACATCAGCTACGAGGTGCGCGGCGCCGACGACGCGCAGGTCGATGCGGTGGTCGCGCGCATCAAGGCTGCGCTCGCGGGCTTCAGCGGCGTGAAGGACATCTCTGACGACGCCGACGACGCCCAGCGCGAGCTGCGCATCGAGCTCACGCCGCAGGCGCTCGCGATGGGATTCACCACCGCCGATGTGGCGCAGCAGGTGCGCATGGCTGTGTTCGGCGCGGAAGCGCACAGCTTCAGCGCCGACCGCGAGGATGTCGATGTGCGCGTCCAGTTCGACGAGGCGTCGCGGCGGCGGCTCTCCACGATCGAGGAACTCTGGCTCGTGAGCCCGATGGGTACCGCCGTGCCGCTCGTCGAGGTCGCCGATGTGCGCGAAGGCCGCGGGTACTCGACGATCCGTCGCGTCGACCGCGCGCGCACCGTCACGGTGAGCGCCGACTGCGACGACGCGACGAACCCCGAGATCGTGGCAAGCGCGCTGGCGCCCGAGATCGCGTCCATCGCCGCATCGACGCCGGGCGTCGTGATCGACGCCGCGGGCCGGCAGAAGGACCTGATCGACGCCTTCGCGAACTTCCCGCTCGCGCTCGCGGCGGCGTTCCTCGGCATCTATGTGATCCTCGCGTGGCTCTTCGAGAGCTACCTGCAGCCGCTCGCGGTCATGCTCGCGATTCCGTTCGGCGTCATCGGCATCGTCTGGGGCCATCTGCTGCTCGGTTTCGACATGACCTTCCTCTCGCTGATCGGCTTCGTCGCGCTCGCGGGCGTCGTGGTCAACAACTCGCTGATCCTCGTCGAGTTCTCGAACGAGATGCGCGAGAAGGGCGTGTCGCTCCTCGACTCGCTCGCGAAGGCGGGCCGGCTGCGCCTCCTGCCGATCGTGCTCACGACCGTGACGACGCTCGCGGGGCTCGCGCCGCTCATGCTCGAGCAGAGCTTCCAGGCGAGGTTCCTCATCCCGATGGCGATCTCGCTCGTCTTCGGCCTGATGAGCTCGACCGTGCTGACGCTCTTCGCGCTGCCGGCCGTGATGGTGGTGATCGACGACATCAAGCGCGCGGTCCACCGCCTGTGGACGGGTCGGTCGCAGGCCGATGCTGCACCGACCGCGGCGGCCGCCGCCGAGGGCTTCCGCAGCTGAATTCGCCCGCGGTACACTCGCCGCATGCGCATCGCGAAGGACTTTCCGAAGGACCAGGTCGTCGTCGGCGTCGATCTCGGCGGCACGAACATGCAGATCGGCGTCGTCGACGCCGAAGGCCGCATCATCGGCCGCTGCAAGCGGAAGACGAAGGCGCATGAGGGCCGCGACACCGTCATCAAGCGCCTCGTCGAGGGCGTGTGGCGCGCGATGGACGACGCGAAGACGCCGCGCGAGAGGCTGTTCGGCGTCGGCGTGGGCGCGCCGAGCGCGGTCGACTTCGACAGGGGCGTGGTCATCAAGGCCGGCAACCTCGGCTGGGAGGACCTGCCGCTGCGGGACATCCTCGCGAAGGAGCTGGCGAAGGACGCGGGGAACCGCGGCCTCGGCCTGCGCGTCGCGCTCGACAACGATGTGAATGTCGCGGCGTGGGGCGAGGCGCAGCTTGGCGCCGCGCGCGGACGCGGCAATGTGCTCGCGGTCTGGGTCGGCACGGGCGTCGGCGCAGGCCTCGTCCTCGACGGGAAGCTCTGGCGTGGCCCGCGCCACACCGCCGGCGAGATCGGCCATGTCATCCTCTTCCCCGGCGGGCAGCCCGGCTTCATGACCGTCGAGGACATCTGCTCGCGCACGGGCATCGTGAACGCCCTGAAGCGCCTGCTTCCGATGTATCCGGACAGCGCGCTCCACAAGCTGATCGCCGAGAAGGCCGACGAGACCGGCTCGATCGGCTCGTCGACGATCGCGCGCGCCTACGAGCGGGACGACGAGCTCACGCGGCGCGTGGTCGACAAGAGCGCGGAGTTCCTCGGCATATCGATCGCGAACATCGTCACCATGCTGTCGATCGACTGCGTCGTGCTCGGCGGCGGCGTCACCGAGGCGCTCGGCGGCGCGTATGTCGCGCGCGTGGCGAAGTCGTTCGAACGCGCGGTGTTCCCGTCGGTCCTGCGCAAGACCGACATCGTGGCGAGTTCACTCAACGACGACGCGGGCGTGTTTGGCGCCGCGATGCTCGTCTGCACCTGACGCACCTTCGCAGGATTCACATGGCCAGCAACGGACGCTCGCTTTCCGAAGTCGTCGACGCGCTTGGCGCGATCGCGCCGCTCCCGCTCGCCGGTTCGTGGGACAAGGTCGGATTGCTCGTCGCGGGCGACGGCCGGCCGGTCGCGCGCGCGCTGCTTGCGATCGATGTGGTGCCCGAGGTGCTCGCCGAGGCGAAGGCGCTCGGCGCGGAGCTGATCGTCGGCTACCACCCGCTGATCTTCACGCCGCTCGAGCGGCTCGACGGCGCGACCTGGCAGGGGCGCGTCGCGATCGACGCGGTGCGCGCGGGAATCGCGGTGTACTCGCCGCACACCGCGCTCGACGCGGTCGAGGGCGGGATCAACGACTGGCTTGTCGACCTCGTCGCCGAATGCGCGGGTGCGCGCGTCGCCGAGTGCCGTGCGCTGCAGCCGGCGACGGCGTCGGCCGGCAACACGCACAAGATCGTCCCCTTCGTGCCCGCGCCCGAAGCCGAGAGCGTGCGCGAGGCCCTCGCGGCGGCGGGCGCCGGCCATGTGGGGCTCTACAGCCATTGCTCGTTCGCAGCCCCGGGCGAGGGCACATTCCTCGGTGGCGCGGGCACGAACCCCGCCGTCGGGCAGGCGGGGCGCCTGGAGCGGGTGGCGGAACTGCGGCTCGAGATGCCCTTCCACAGGCGGCGCTTCGCGAAGGTGGTCGAGGCGCTGCATGCGTCGCATCCGTACGAGGAGCCTGCGTTCGACATCGTGGCGCTCGAGCCGGTGCCGGCGGGTTCGCGTGTCGGCGCAGGACGGATTGCACGGCTGTCCAAACCCTGCTTTTCCGCGGAACTGGCGGAAAGCCTCCAGCGCATGCTCGCTTGCAGCCGAATCGATAGAACAGGAACTCGTCTTGCAGGCCGTTCGTATCCGCAGGCACATTCGGTGATTGCCGTCTGTGCCGGGAGCGGCGCGAGCCTGCTCGACGCGGCGGCCGCGCAAGGCGCGACCTGTTTCCTGACTGGCGAGCTGTCGCACCATGATGTGCTCCGCGCGCACGCCCTCGGCCTCGAGGTTCTCCTCGCTGGCCACACCAACACCGAACGCGGCTATCTGCCGCGACTCGCGGGGGATCTCGCAACGCGCCTTCCCGGTCTCGAGTGCATCGTCTCGACCGCCGACCGCGACCCGCTCGCGACGGCGTGAGATTTCCAGCGAATTCACAGGTTCTTCGCGCGTGGCCATTGAAAGGTCCCTCCCAGCGGGGGACTATCCCTGTGGCCAGGCTCGACAAGACCAGATCCAATTCAGCGCAGTTCCAGCCATAGGAGGGCTCGCATGCTGAACGAACACCGCATGGACGCAGCGTCTGACGCCGCCATCCAACCCGCGCAACGCGCGGACCAGAGCGTGATTCGCAAGCACTTTGTGCTCGACACGAATGTGCTTCTCCACAACGCGAACTCGATCTTCAAGTTCGCCGAGCACGAGGTGGTGATTCCCCTCGCGGTGATCGAGGAGCTCGACACCTTCAAGAAGAACAACGACGAGCGGGGCCGAAACGCGCGGCAGGTGACGCGCGCGCTCGACCGGCTTCGCGCGCAGGGCGCGCTCTTCGAGGGCGTGGTGTGGAACGAGCAGGGCGGCGCGATCCGCGTCGCGCGCTGCAACGGCAGCCGCGACTTCGCGCTCGACCTCGACAAGGCCGACAACCGCATCCTCGCGGTGGCGCAGGAGCTGCACCTGAGCGGCAAGCGCACGGTCTTCATCTCGAAGGACATCAACGCGCGCGTCAAGAGCGACGCGCTCGGCATCCCTGCCGAGGATTTCGAGCACGATCATGTCGCCGCCGACTTCCTGCACGCGGGCTACATCGTGATGAAGGTGCCGGGCGAGATCATCGACGAGCTGTACGACGAGCGGCAGCTGCGCATCGAGCGGCTGGCGGAGTTCACGGCGCACACGCCCGACTACGCGCACACGGTGGCGGTCGAGCCGGTCGCGAACCAGTTCATCCTGCTGATCGACGAGCTCGACGAGCACCACACGGGGCTTGCGCGGATCCTCGCCGACACGGGTGCGGCGATCCCGGTCACGGGGCCGCGCAAGCCGGTCTACGGCATCATGGGCCGCAATGTGCAGCAGACGATGGCGCTCGAGCTCCTGCTCGACGACGATGTGAAGATCGTCACGCTCACGGGCCCCGCGGGCACGGGCAAGACGCTGCTCGCGATCGCGGCTGGGCTTCACAAGACGATCAAGGAGGAGCGCTACGACAAGCTCCTCACCGCGCGGCCGATCATGCCGCTCGGCCGCGACATCGGCTATCTCCCGGGCGACAAGGACGAGAAGCTCGCGATGTGGATGCAGCCGATCTTCGACAACATCTCGTACCTCTTGTCGACGCGCGGAAGCCATGTCGACGAGCGGCCCGAGAGCCGCACGGCGGAGCAGCGGCTCGACCAGCTGATGGCGACGGGACGCGTGGTGATGGAGCCCTTGACCTACATCCGCGGCCGGTCGATCCCGCACCAGTTCATGATCGTCGACGAGGCGCAGAACCTCTCGCCGCACGAGATCAAGACGATCGTGTCGCGCGTCGGCGACGGCACGAAGATCGTGCTGTCGGGCGACATCCTCCAGATCGACAACCCGTATCTCGACGCCCAGTCGAAC
>CAIXEV010000548.1 GCA_903918555.1 uncultured bacterium
CTTCGACTGCTTGCGCACATTCTCGATGTCGGGCCGGTAGAAGCGGTCGGGCATGATCGAGTAGCGCGCGCTGTACTCGTTCACATTCGCGGTGCGGTGGCGGATCCACTGGCGCGCGATGAAGATCGGCATCGCGATGTGGAACTTGAACTCGACCATCTCGAACGGCGTCGAGTGGCGGTGGCGCATCAGGTAGCGGACGAGGCCGCGGTCCTCGCTGACCATCTTCGTCCCTTGGCCGTAGCTGACGCGCGCCGACTGGACGATGGCGCTGTCGGCGGTCTGACCCTCGGGGACGAGGCGCGGCATCGCGTCGACGAGCGCGATGAAGCCGTGCTCGTGGATCGGGATCGACCAGCGGCTCGCGCCGCCCATGCAGTCGCGCAGCGGCGTCTCGGGCAGGGACTTCTCGATGGCGGCAGGCGCGCTCGCGGCGGGGACGACGGCTTCGGACATAGGCGCCGAATCTAGCGAAAACCGCCCCGCTTCGCCCGTGAAAAATCGCGGGAAAGCCGCGCCCAGAGCCTGCAACTCACTGCGCGCGCAGGCGCTCGGTCATGGCGAAGAGCCAGTCGCCGACGCTCGTTCCCGTGCCCTGAAGCGTGGGAAGGCCCCGCGGGCGGAGGATCGGCTGGACATCGCGCTCGATCGGCCACTCGACCTCGATCGAGGTGAGGACCTGATCGAGCGGCGCGAGGGTCGCGGGCACGCCGGCCTCGGCGCGGGTCATCGGGTAGACGCGGCCGTCCTCCGCAAGCGGCTTCTTCGCGAGCGCTTCGGGCAGGACAGCCGGATCACCGACGAACGCGCGCAATTCGGCCTCGCTTGTCGGGAACGCGTCGTTCCGGTCGGCGTAGGCGAGCACCGCCCACGCGAGTTCGCGCAGCCGCGCATCGGTGACGGCGGCCTGATGGCGCACATTGCCGACGATCGACCACGACCAGAACGCAGCGGCCACGAACGCGACCGCGAAGACGGACACGATCGTCCAGAAGGTGAGTTTGGCGCGTGGCGCTGCTGGCATGCGGAGAGCGTAGGCGGCCGGTCACATGCGCGCGTTCGCGAGCTTGATCCGCTGCCGCTTCCGGCGCGGATCGGCCTCGGGCACCGCCGAGAGCAGCGCCTGCGTGTACTCGTGCTTCGGCGCGTTGATGATCTCGTCGCGCGTGCCTTCCTCGACGATCTTGCCGTTGTACATCACCGCGATGCGGTCGCAGATGTGGTGGATGACGGCCATGTCGTGCGAGATGAAGAGGTACGACAGCCCCATCTCGTCCTGCAGGTCGCCGAGCAAGTTGAGGATCTGCGACTGGATCGACACATCGAGCGCGCTCGTCGGCTCGTCGCAGACGATCAGGCGCGGCTGGAGGCTCAGCGCGCGGGCGATGCCGATGCGCTGTCGCTGTCCGCCGCTGAACTCGTGCGGATAGCGGTCGGCGGCCTGCTTCCAGAGGCCGCACTTGACGAGGAGTTCCTCGACGCGCGCGCGCGTCTCGTCGGCGGACTTCGTGAGCCCGTGCACCTCGAGCGGCTCGCCGATGATGCCGCCGACGCGCATGCGCGGGTTCAGGCTTCCGCCCGGATCCTGGAAGATGATCTGCATCTCGCGGCGCAGCCTGCGCAGGTCGAGCGCGCCCGCGGACAGGACATCGCGGCCGTCGAAACGCACGCTTCCGCCCGAGTTCGGGATGAGCCGCAGGATGGTGCGGCCGACGGTGGTCTTGCCGCAGCCGGACTCGCCGACGAGACCGAGCGTCTCGCCGCGACGGACGAAGAAGCTCACATCGTCGACGGCCTTCACATGGCCGACCGTGCGCTGGAGGATTCCGCGCCGGATGGGGAACCAGGTCTTGAGGTTCTTGACCTCAAGGAGGATCGGCTGGTCTTGCTTGGAAGTCGCGCTCACGGGAGCGGGATGGTACCCGAGGAGGAAACGCAGGAAAACCCTGCGCATGCAGCGTTCCGGCGCTCAGCGGACCGGCACGACCACCTGCACCACGCTGCCGTCGGGCACCA
>CAIXEV010000549.1 GCA_903918555.1 uncultured bacterium
AGCCCCCGCCCCCGCCCCCGCCCTGTCGCAGCCAGCGGCAGAAATCGACTTCGCGCGCGACATCGCCCCGATCCTCGCGGCGAAGTGCCTCAGCTGCCACGGACCGGCCAAGCAGAAGAGCGGATATCGGCTCGATGTGAAGTCGGTCGCGCTCTCCGGCGGCGAGTTGTCCGCGCCGAACATCCATCCCGGCGACGCGGATTCGAGCCCTCTCTACCGCTATGTCTCGGGCGCCGATCCCGAGATGGAGATGCCCCCGCGCGGCGAGCCGCTGAGCGAAGCCGAGATCGCGCTCGTGCGCCGGTGGATCGACGAGGGCGCCGCGTGGAGCGAGTCCGCGAGCGTTGCCATCGCCGATCCGCGCGACTGGTGGAGCCTCAAGCCGATCATGCGCCCCGCGCTTCCGCAGGACGCGTCGTCCGCCGACGCCAATCCGATCGATGCGTTCGTGCGCGACCGCCTCGCGCGCGAAGGTCTCGCGATGGCTCCCGAGGCCGATGCGCGCACGCTCCTTCGCCGCGTGTCGTTCGACCTCACGGGCCTGCCGCCGACGCCCGAGGAGATCGATGGATTCGCCGCGGACGAGGACCCGCGCAAGTACGAGAAGCTCGTCGACCGCCTGCTCGACTCGCCGCGCTACGGCGAGCGCTGGGCGCGCCACTGGCTCGATGTCGTCCACTACGCCGACACCCACGGCTACGACAAGGACAAGCCGCGCGAGAACGCGTGGCCCTATCGCGACTATGTGATCCGAGCGCTCAACGAGGACAAGCCGTACGCGCGCTTCGTCGAGGAGCAGCTTGCAGGCGACGCGATCTACCCCGGCACGCGCGACGGAAACGAGGCGCTCGGGTTCATCGCCGCGGGTCCGTGGGACTTCATCGGCCACGAGGAGTTGGGCGAGGAGAAGATCGATGGAAAGTTCGCGCGCCACTTCGACCGCGACGACATGGTCGGGAACGCGCTCGGGACCTTCGCGAGCGTCACGGTGCAGTGCGCGCAGTGCCACGATCACAAGTTCGACCCCGTGCCGCAGGCCGACTACTACGCGCTGCAGTCGGTCTTCGCGGCGCTCGACCGCGCAGACCGCCGCTACGACGATTCGCCGCTCGTGGCGGCTGAGCGCGCGCGGCTGACGGCTGAGCACGCGCGACTCGCGGCGCGGCTGCGCGAGCTCGACGAGGCTCTTGCCCGCGCGGGCGGCGAGGAGCTTGCGGCGCTCGACCGCGCGATCGCCGCCGCCGGCGGCGCGGCGCCCGCGCCCGAGTTCGGCTTTCACAGCAAGATCGCGGCCGATCCCGCGACGCCGAAGTGGGTCGAGGTCGACCTCGGCGAAACGCGCGCGTTCGAGTCGGTCGCGATGCTTCCGGCCAGCGACGACTTCAACGGGATCGGCGACGGATTCGGCTTCCCGCAGGAGTTCCGCGTCGAGGCGTCGGATGACAAATCCTTCACGCATGGCGTCGCCGAACTCGCGCGCGGAACAAGCGCAGCGCTCGGCTCGCCGCGCACCGCGCCGCTCGTGCTGCCGACGCCAGGCGCGAAGGCGCGCTTCGTGCGCGTCACCGCCACGAAGCTCGCGCCGCGGCAAGGCGACTACATCTTCGCGCTTGCGGAGCTCGAGGTCCGCGACGGCGCGGCGCGCAACATCGCGCGAGGCGCGGCCGTCAGCAGCCTCGACAGCATCGAACTCGGCGACCGCTGGCGGAAGGCGAACCTCACCGATGGGATCGCGCCGGCCCGCGCGGTCTCGGCGATTGAACTGGGCGCGATGCGCGATCAACGCGACGCCCTGCGCGCGCGCCTCGAGGGCGACGCCACCACGCGCCTGCGCGCTGAGATCGCGGAACGCCTCGCCGCGATCGACCGCGAGGCCGCAGCGCTTCCACCACAGTCTGTCGTCTATGCAGGCACGGTGCACTCGGGCTCGGGCGCGTTCGTCGGCACGGGCGCCAAAGGCGGACAACCCCGCGAGATCCGCGTGCTCGCGCGCGGACAAGTCACGAGCCCGGGCGCGCTCGCCGAGCCGGCCGCGCTCCGCATGCTCGAGCCCGCGCTTCCCGCGCGCTTCGACCTCCCGAGCGATGCGCCCGAGTCCGCTCGCCGCGCCGCGCTCGCTCGCTGGCTCGTCGACGACCGCAACCCGCTCGTCTGGCGCTCGATCGTGAACCGCGTGTGGCACTACCACTTCGGCCGCGGCATCGTGGCCACGCCGAACGACTTCGGACGCATGGGCGGCCTTCCCTCGCACCCAGAGCTCCTCGATTGGCTTGCGGCGACCTTCCGCGACGAGATGCACGGTTCGCTCAAGTCGCTGCATCGCCTGATCGTGACCAGCTCGGCGTATCGGCAGCAATCCGCGGTGGCGAACCCGAAGGCCGAGGAGATCGACCGCGACAACCCGCTGCTGTGGCGCGCGAACGCCCGCAAGCTCGAGGCGGAGGCCGTGCGCGACGCGGACCTCGCGGCGACCGGCTCGCTCGACCTCGCGAC
>CAIXEV010000550.1 GCA_903918555.1 uncultured bacterium
AGTCCAAAAACTATTTCGGGGAGAACGAGATATCTCTGGGTATGATTAGACTTTAACTCCTCCCCACAGGTCATGCCAGAACTTTTCAACGTTCACGGCTTCGGTCCTCCAAGAGGTTTAACCCTCCCTTCAACCTGCCCATGGGTAGATCACCCAGTTTCGCGCCAACCCCCAACGACTACACGCCCTTTTAAGACTTGGTTTCCCTTCGACTGCGCCAGGATTTGGCTTAGCCTTGCCGTAGAGAGTAACTCGCCAGATCATTATGCAAAAGGCACGCTGCCATCCTTACGGACTGCAACCGCTGTGTAAGCACGTGATTTCAGGTTCTTTGAACTCCCCTTGTCGGGGTTCTTTTCATCATTCAGTCGCCTTACTGGTTCACTATCGGTCGTCAAGTAGTACTTAGCCTTGGAGGGTGGTCCCCCCGTGTTCAAGCCGGATTTCACGAGTCCGACTCTACTCTAGGGCTGGCTAGCTTCTGTATTACAGGACCGTCACCTTCTTTGGTTGGCCTTTCCAGACCATTCGTACAGACTGCTAGTTGATCCGCGTTCGCTCGGCGCTACTAACGGAGTATCGGTTGATATCCTTTCCTCTCGCTACTAAGATGTTTCAGTTCACGAGGTTCGCTTCACACGGCCTATACATTCAGCCGTGGATGACTCATAAGAGCCGGGTTGCCCCATTCGGAAATCCCAGGATCACAGCTTGGTTACCAGCTCCCCTGGGCTTATCGCAGGTTCCTACGTCCTTCATCGCCTCTTGACGCCAAGACATCCATCACGTGCCCTTGTTGACTTGATCGCGTCTACCGAATGCCGTGGTCGGTCCAACGAAACTCGTTGGTGACCCGCATCGATCTTGATCATGGCTCCACTTGCATGATGGAGCCGACACCTTCCGACAAACCGGAGCTTGCGTTGCCGCTTACTGCGATAGGTCTCGAGATGCAGTCGCCTAGTGCTCATATCTCGGTGCGATTACAAACTGCGCGGATCGCAAGCGATTCGACCAACTCGGCTTTCACCGGGTTGTTCGCATCGTGCTCACTCGCGCAGAATCGCGACACATTTGCACGCTTTCAAACGACTTGTCAAAGAGTCCCTCGCGAGTCCTAACTTCGTGGACCGTTGCGGGAGGGACAAGGATAGCGATTTCGGCAAACCTGTCAATGCCTCTTCCCGCTGGGCGAGGTTTTTTTCTCGATCAGCGCTTCTGGCGGCTCAAAGTCGCGTTTTCGGACCCTCAAAAATCAATTTAAGTCCGAGAACAACGCGTTTTCGCCCATTCCCCTCCCCTGTCAGGGCGTGAGAACCTCGGCCGATGGAGTTTTCCACATCCTGTGCATCGATGCGGCTCGATTGACGCGTCCGCGTCGGGATGCGGGCGGTCAGGCCGCTTCCGGGTCGCCAAATCAAACAGGGGCCGCGCTGGGCGGCCCCTGTGATGGGTCAGGGTTTCGGGATGTGGCCCGCGAGGGCGGTGCGAGCGGCGCTTCTGGGTCACTCGCGTGGGCGCGAGGAGCTGTTTCCATCGCGACCGGTTCCGACGCCTCCCGCAGGAGCGCCGCCCGTCGCTGCGCCGCCAGCGGCTGGAGCACCGCCGTCCTTGTCCTTGGCCTTGGCGTCGTCGCCGTCGGCCTTCGCGAGCTCGATCTCGTCCTCAAACGAGACGCGCATCGTGTCGTTGGCCTGCTGACGCGGGACGCGAACTTGGTAGGTCTCGCCCAAGACCGACTGAACGACAGCAACCGCCGCTGGTCGACGGTCGGAACCGCCGCGGTCGGTCGCGGGATCCGCAAGCACATCCACGAGATAGAAGCCAGTGTCGAAATCGATGCCGTCGCGCGACTTGCCCGCGCCAATCATCTCGCCGGGCTGCACGCTCACGCGCTCACGATGGCGCTCGCCGTCGTAGTAGCGGTAGATCTCGACGGTCGCTGCTCCAATGCCGAGCCGGCCTTCGCCAGGAACGGCATCGATCACGAAGAACGCGATCGGCGGGGTGACCGCGAACGGCTCGCCCCACTGCGCGACGGCGGTCCCCATGGTGAACGGATCACCAAGGCTCTTCTGCGACTCGACGAGCACGCCACCGTTCGTGAAGAACGGGTTGTAGGTCCGAACAACCGCGCGGTAGCGGTAGGTCTCCCCTGACTTCACGGCAAGGTCATGCCCCCAGACCGTGAGAGTGTCGCCACCGGTGACGCCGGTGCCCTGCGTGCCGGCCTTCTGCTTCTCCGCAGTGAGACCCGCTTCCGACAGCTTCTTGTTGAGGCGCTCCTCCGCACTGGTCAAGCGACGCTCAGCATCGCGGAGGCGCGTCGTCAGGGCGATGCGCTTCTCCTTCGTGCGCTCGTCGCGCGGATCCGAGCCGCCGCTGTTCTTGCCGCCGGACATGCCGCCAGACAAGCCGCCGCCGCTCAGACCGCCTCCCGGCGGACGAGAGCCGCTGCCACCGCCACCAGCTCCGCCACCGCCACCAGGACGGCCGCCTGAGGCGCCGCCAGCAGAGCCGCTTCCACTCCGATTGCCCGACGACGCGCCATCGCGCTTCTTGTCGTCCTTCGGAGCTTCGTCAAGCGGACCGCCGATGCCCTTCAGGTCTTCCTCGAGGCGATCGCGCTCGATCGTCTTCTTGGCGACATCGAGACGGAGTCGACGAATCTCAGGATCTTCGCCAGCCGACGCGGTTCCCGCATCGGCGAGGATCGCGCCGGGCGAGAAGTTGCCGCGCTTCGTCGGCAGGAAGTCCGGCTGCACGATCTGACGCTGCTGCGCCGGGTCGGCCAGGTACTCCCACACCGCATCCCGCAGCCCCACATCGGGGTTCTTCACGATCTCAGGGCGGAAGCTGAACGCGCCCGGCAATGCCGCGACAAGCGTCGTCTCGCCCCAGGAGCCGTCGGCGAGCTTGCGCTGACGCTCGAACTCGACATCGACGATGAAGACCGTGCCGCGGTACCAGAGCTTCGGGATCTGTGCGCCGCCGACCGATGACTCCAGCTCGGAGCGGATCGTCTTCAGGTCGACCACCGCGCTAGGAACAGTCCAGGACAGGTCGAACGGGCCGACCGACGAGGTGAACATCGACTTGAGGTCGGGGATCTGGGTGAGAACCGTCGACTCGAGCGTGTCGTCGATCTGCACCGTCGGACGCATCGCGACCGCCGGGAAGATCGGCACATGGAAGGGTTCGCCCGCGGCGGCACCGTCGGACTGCAGCACGCTCGCGAGGCGCGGCTCGACACGCGGCAGCGCCTGCGACGGGGACAGAGGCTGGCCCAGCTTCGACTGGAACGACGCCGAGGTGGCGGCGAGACGATCGCCGATCTGCGTGGCAAGCGGCTCCTGGCGCTGCTCGAGCTTGCCGCGGAGAACGGTGGTCTTCTCGGAGATGCGCCGGTCGACTTCGCCAAGCGGCACCTTCTCGGAGCCGAGCGTGACGCTGTTCGGGAAGAGCTGCCAGACGACGACGCTCACGAAGACGACGCCGGAGACGCCGAGCACGATCCTCTCAACATTCTGCTCGAAGAACGAGATGCCATTGGTCTTCATGCGAGTTTCCAGTCTCGAAAGGGTCGGGGGTTCCGACCTCGATGATGCTTGTCATTCAACACACACACGCGGAAGCAACGCGGCCGATCACATGCCGGTCTGCGGCGCGGTCTCCGGAGAGGCGCCCGCGGGCGGCGCCGACTGAATGCCGAGCGCGGTGCGCACGGCGGCCGGCATGTACTGCGCGGTCCACTCGCGGAGCCACACGGACTCGATGGTCGCGGTGACAAGGCTCACGGGCTCGGGGCCGTAGAGATAGCCCTCGCGCGCGGCCTCGAACGGATCGGCCGGCGAGATGCGGACATTCGCCACGGTCATGAAGTTCTGCGCGGCCAGTGCGTCGAAGATCTTCGGCAGCTTCGAGGTCTCCGCGACGAACACGACCTCGCTGAGGCGCACGTCGTAGACGGAGTTGCTCACGCGGCCCGTGAAGCGCTTGCTGAAGTCACGCGGGGCCTCGACCTTGGGATCCACCATCGGCGGGCCAAGCTTCGGGACCTCTGCGGCCGCGACGGTCGTGCCTTCGGCGGGTGCGCCCTCGGCGGGAGCCTCGGCGGCCGGGGCGTCGCCGCCCATCGGTGCGGCCTCGCCACCGGCGGCGGGCTGGCCCATCGACTCGGCTGGAAGCACGCTGATCTTGATCACGCGCTTCACCGGGGCCTGCAGCACCGACGGAGTCGAGCTGTTGGCCGCGCTGAACGCGCGCATGATGTCGGAGACGACCCAGTACTTCCACTGCATCTCGAAGAGCTGGGCATCGTGCTCGTCGAGGGCCTTGCCCTGCGACTGCTCGTCCTTGCCCGCCTTCAGCAGCTTCGTGATCGATTCCTTGCTCGGGACCTCGATCGCGCCCGGATCCACATAGAACGAGATCCGCTTCGCGACCTCGAAGTACTGCTCGACGCGCGCCTTGCCGAGCTGCTTGTCGAGCAACTGGACCTGCGCCGCGTCGAGCTTGGCTCGCGACTCCTGCTTGAGTTCGCCCTGGACGAAGCGCTTCTCAGCGGCGTCGATCGCCGACTTGAGCGACGCATCCTCCGGCGGACGACCCGCGCGGCAGTCGCTCAGCATTCGCTCGTACCCCTGGCGCAGCGCGTCGCCGACGCGAAGCCGGACCCCTTCGCGCTCGGAGCGGTTCGCGCGGCTGTAGCCGGGGAAGACGCCCGGGTCGACCACCGGCTTGTGCTTCGGATTGCCTGCGGTTCCCGCGTTGAAGTCGCGAGCGGTCGTGTAGACCGTGCGCGCGTCATCGGAGACCTTGGCGAGAAGCTGCTCGTACTCCTGCACGATCGCCTCGTTCGGCAGGCCGTTGAGCGGGAAGGACTCGCCGCCGGGAATCGGAAGCTCGACCTTCGCCTTGAGCTGCGACTCGAGGTCGTTGTAGACCTGCGTGCGCTTCTCGGTGTCGGAGCGCACCTTCGCGCCGAATGCATCGGCACCGAAGTACGCCCCGATCGGGACAAGCACCACGATGGCGCAGAAGACGACGACGAGCATGTTCGCCTTCACCCAGAGAAGAGCGGATTGGACCTGCGGTGGAAGTTGCTTCGCCATCACTGACCCTCTGCAGCGGCTGCGGCTGCTGGAACGACGCCCTTGAGCTTGACCTCGAAGGTCACCTTGCCCACATACACGGTGCTGCCCGGCGGATACACGCCGGGACGCGCGGGGATCGGAGCGATCTTGTCGAGATCGACCGTGGACTGCGACTGCTGCTCGCCGCTTGGACGCTGGAAGTTGGAGCCGCCGGCGCCGGTGGCGCCCTCGTTCAGCGTCGGGTCGTCGGCGTTGAAGCCACCGCCCGCGCCCGCGCCACCGAGGCGACCGCCCGGGCGCTGCACCGCAGTGTTGCCCGTCGGGGCACGACGACCTGCGACGCCACCGAAGTTGCTGCCGCCGGCACCGCCACCCGCAGAGAACGAGCCGCCGGGGCGATTGAAGCCCTGCGCCTCGTCAGCGGCCGCGGTGGTGGTTCCGCCTGCGCCGCCCGAAGAGCTGTCGCCGCTGGCCTCGGCGATGAGCACGCCATCGGCGCCCACCTTGAGGTTCGCGATCATGCTGTTGTTCGACTGGACATTGACGATCTCGTACGGCGCCGCGTCGCGCCTGGCGTTGTCCTCGAGCCACTTGCAGACGGTGTTGCCGAGCTGGTTCTCGCGGTCCGGGCCGCTGAACTCGAGATCCATGCTGACCTCGATCACGCGCTCGCCCTTGGAGTTGAGCTTGTAGACGCCGGAGAGGTCGCGCAGCCTGGTCTGCATGCGCGTCGAGCCCGCGGGAGCGGCCTTGATGAGCGCGGAGAAGTCGTCGCCCAGCGCATCGGCGCTGTTGCCGGCGGCGACGGCGCCAACCGCGTCGTGCACGAGGAAGGGCCAGACCTCGCGGTCTTCGACGAGCTGCACCATGTTCTTCGAGAGCGAGCCGATGTCGGCCGCCTTGCTGGTGAGCTGCGTCTGGAAGTTCTTCGCGGAGCTGACCTCGGCCTGCGCGGCGTTGACGGCCACGACATCGCCGAGCGCGCCGTTGTCGAGCACGCTGCGCGTGAACATGAGCGCGCCCGCCGCGCAGGCGACCGCGGCCGCGGCCGCGAACCAGCGCGTCTTGCGCGACCAGAGCTGCTGGCGCACATTCGCGAGCGGCAGCAGGTTCACATTGACCGCCGCCATGTCGAGGCCTTGCAGCGCGAGACCGTACGCAACGCCGAATCCGACGATGTGCTGCGCGAAGTCGGCGGAAGCCGGCCCCTCGACCGCGATGCGCTCGAAGTGATCGAGGCGCTCGACCTCGAGGTTGAGCTGCATGCCGATGAACTTGCGGAGGCCGGGGATCTTGAGCGTCGAGCCCATGCCGATCACATTGCGAAGCTTCACGCCGCGGTTCTGCGACTCGTAGAACTGGAGCGACTTCTGGACATCGCCGATCAGGTCGCCGAAGACCGGACGCATCGCCGTCATGATCTGCTTGGCGTACTTGCTCGTCGCGCTCTCCTGCTTGAGCGCATCCGACTGGCGGTACGGGAACTTGAACTCCGCGGCGATCGCCTCGGTGAAGTTGTCTCCGCCGAGCGGGAAGGTTCGCATCCAGCAGCGCGAGCCGTAGGCGACGATGAGGTCGGTCGACGAGGTGCCGATGTCGAGGAGGACGAAAGGCTCGTTTTTCTCGGGAATTCCGCGGTCAAACGCAAAGGCGTTGTAGAGCGCGATCGGCGCGAGGGTGACCGCGGTGGGCTCGACGCCGAGCTTCTCGCCGACCAGGGCGAGGAACTCCGCGAGCGGCTCCTTCTGCACGGCGAAGAGACCGACCTCGACCTCAGGGGACTCGGGGCTCTGGAACGCGTGGAAGCCCCACTCGATGTCGTCGATGGGGAACGGGATCTGCTGGTCGACCTCGTAGCGAACGAGGTTCGGGATCTCGCGCGGCGAGACCGCCGGGAGCTTGGCAAAGCGCGCGAAGCCGCGGCTCTGCATCCAGTTGTAGTTGACGACCACCTTCTGGCCCGTCAGCTGCTTCTGGGTTGCGAGCGCCGCGAGCGACATCTCGAGGATTGCCGCCAGCTTCGCCGCCGCACCCTGATCGCCGTCGGCGGAGATCTCGGGATCGGTGAGGACCTGGACATGGGGGATGACTGCGAAGTCGCGAACGCGAACCTCGTCTCCAACCCGCTCGAGCTGAATCGCCTTGACGGCGTACTGCCCGATCTCAATGCCCCACGCAGTGTTCAACTTGGCCATGTGGACTGTCTCCGTGATTCACAAGCGCCCGCGAAGCGGGCATCGGATGATAACGACCCCTTCAAAACAGGGGCGCCGTACGGTTGAGATTCTCGGACTCGGCCAGACGAGAAACAGCTCGTCGAGGACGACTCCGAAGTTCTCGGACGCATTTCCAGCCGATGCGTCGCCGGGTCGCCGGCTTGGCATCACTCCCCTTCTCGGGAACGGACGCTTTCAACTGTCCGCTCCGGATCGCATCGGTCGCGAGCGAAGGTTCACACCTGCAGTCGGGTCCGACGGGAGTTTCGGGATGCGCGAACCGCACCTGCACCGCGGACGGTGCCGAGAACGGTTCGGGTCGTGCATGGCATGAGTTCCCTCGCGGTCTCAAAATCCTTCAGGCTCGTTGGTGAGGTGTGCTGTTGCAAGGTACGCTGTTCGACCCGAGTCAAAACATGAGCATCGACCCCACCAATCCCGCCGAGTCCGCCCTGCACGCACGATCCAAGAGCTACGACGCCGATCTCGAACGAGAGATCGCCGACGCGCTCGGTGGCATGTCCATCGAGGAGCTCGAGCAGTCGAGCGCTGCGCCGAAGGGCGGCTCGCGAGGCGGCGGCCGCCAGGTGCGCCAAGGCACGATCATTCGCGTGCACGGCGGCGATGTGTTCGTCGAGTTCGGCCCTCGCTCGCAGGGCGTTTGCCCGCTCGCGCAGTTCCTCCAGATCGGCGACAAGATCGCTCCGGTCGTCGGTAGCGAGCGCGGCTTCGTGGTCGAGCGCTTCGATCCGTTCGAAGGGCTCTCGATCCTGAGCCTCGAGGGCGCGACGCAGAAGGCCGACTGGGGAACCCTCGAGATCGGTCAGATCGTCGAGGCCCGCTGCACGGGCATGAACAAGGGCGGTCTCGAGATGGAGATCGCGCATCACCGCGCGTTCATGCCGGCCGGACAGGTCGACGTGCGCCACGTTGCGGACATCTCGGTCTTCATCGGCGAGAAGTTCCCGGTGCAGATCGTCGAGCTGAACAAGGACAAGGGACGCCTCGTCGTCAGCCGCAAGGCCGTCGTGGCGGCCGAGCGCGCCGATCAGCGCGAGAAGCTGCTCGCGGTGCTCGAGATCGGGCAGACCCGAACGGCGACGATCACCTCGGTGCAGGCGTACGGCGCATTCGCCGACATCGGCGGCGTCGATGGCCTCATTCACATCTACGACCTCTCGCACGAGCGCGTGAAGAGCGCGGCCGATGTCGTGAAGGTCGGCCAGGTGGTCACGGTGAAGGTCCTCAAGCTCGACCTCACGCAGACCCCGGCGAAGATCGGTCTCGGCCTCAAGCAACTCGTCGCCGATCCGGGCGCCGCGGCGCTCGAGACGATCGAGGCGGGCGCGACCGTCACCGGCCGTGTCACCAAGATCATGCCGTTCGGCGCGTTCATCGAGATCGCCCCCGGCATCGAAGGCCTCGTCCACATTTCCGAGATCAGCCACGAGCGCATCCCGACCGTCGAGAAGGCGCTCCGCAAGGACGAGATCGTCACCTGCAAGGTGCTTTCGATCGACTCCGACAAGAAGCGCATCAGCCTCTCGATCAAGTCGCTCATCGAGCCGCCGGCTCGCCCCGAGCCGCAGGCTTCGGGTGGCGCCGGTGGCGGCAAGGGCCCGAAGGCTGACGAAGGCTTCGGCACCGCGTTCGGTCGTCGCCGTGGCAAGGACGATGTCCCGACCGTGGCTCGCCCCGAGGACGGAGCGCTGCGTCGCCTGCGCGCGACCTGGGGCGGCGACAAGCAGTTCAAGGGTGGTCTGTCCTGACGACGGACTGCTCGAAGAACGAATCGAAGATCGAACCGAAGATCGAATCTGGGATCGAATCTGGGATCGAGTCTAGGCGTTCGCCGTCTTGACGCGCAACTGCGCGATTTGTCGCGCGATTCCGCTGTAATCGCTGTGCTCGACGGGCTTTCCCCGCACGAGGTCGCGGTCGCGGTCGACGCCCATGCGCGGCGGGATGCGCACGATCCGGTACTGGGCGTACTCGCCTGGGAAGCTGATCTCGTCGAGCCGGCCGTGCCGCGTCTCGATCGAGCGGCAGGTCGGGTCGTCGAATCCCGCATCGAAGAGCGCCTGTGCGATCGTCGCGGTCGGAAGCGATGTCGTGACGCGGATGTGCACCGCGGGATCGAGATCGAAGTGCCCGCGCGCTGCGCGTCCGTAGACCTCGGGGGGCGGATGGTCCGCGCCGTGCGGCTCGCGCGCGATCACGGCCTCCTCGAGCCGCGCGAGCACCTCCGACGCCTCGACGAGCGCCGCGTCGATCCGCAGCAGGCGGCCGAGTTCGCCATGCTCGGATTCCTCGTGCGCCCGTGCGTGCGCCCGCAGTTCCGAGCGGGTCGGGCGTCGCGTGCGCGGGTCGATGCGGGTCTCGTCGAAGGCTCGGTCGATGGCGTTCTCGACGCCGGCGGCGCGCCCCTCGGCAAGCGCGCGCACGGCGGCGCGGGCGAGCTGGGCGACGGGATCCGGCTGCGGCGTTTCGAGCACCATGGACGAGTGTACGCTTCCCGCATGATCGAGTTCACTCCCGACGAGTCGCGCGTGCTCGGCACGCTCATCGAGAAGGCGCTGACGACCCCCGCGCAGTACCCGCTGTCGCTGAATTCACTGGTGACGGGCGTCAACCAGAAGTCGAACCGCGACCCCGTCGTGGAGATCGATGAAGATGCGGCGCTGCATGCGATCGACGGCCTGCGGTCGAAGGGACTCGTTCGCGATGTGTCGTTCACGGGCTCGCGCGTCGAGAAGTTCCGCCATGTCGCGGGCGAGACGCTGGGAATCCGAGCGCCGGAGCAGGCGATCCTGGCGGAACTCCTCCTGCGCGGACCGCAGACCGTGGGCGAACTGCGGGCCCGTGCCGCGCGCATGCATCCGTTCGACTCGATCGAGTCGGTCGAGGGAACGCTCGCGACGATGGCTGCGGAGCCGCATGGATTCGTGCGCGAACTGCCGCCCCTGCCCGGGACGCGCGCGCCGCGCTGGGTGCAGCAGCTCTGCAAGGATCTTCACGCGCTCGGACCGACCGGCGCCGCGGCCCCCGCTGCGGCGGCCGCGCCGCGCGAAGCCACGCGCATCGAGGAACTCGAGCGCCGCGTCGGGGAACTGGAGCTCAAGCTCGGGGAACTGGAGCGCAAGCTTGGGGAACTTGATCGCAAGCTTGGGTAACTCAAGCGCGAGCTTGGGTAACTACCCGCGCAGCGCTGATGCCTCGGTTCAGCCGATTCCGTAGCCCGACACGGTCGAGGGGCTTTCGCCGTCGATCCGCTCGCGCA
>CAIXEV010000551.1 GCA_903918555.1 uncultured bacterium
CGAAGGTCATCGAGGAGGAGATCCGCGACGTGCCGCCGAACGCGGACATGAGCGAGTTCATCGACCTGTCCGCCTGCGTGCCGTCGGGTGCGCAGGAGGACGGCGCGGACGAGCAGGATGACGACGGCGGCATCAAGCCGAAGTGGAAGAAGGTCGCAGATCGCGACCGGACGCTGCCTCGGCCTGATCGTGGCATCGATCGCGGCATCGACCGCGGCGCCGCCTGAGTCGCACGGATTCGCACACACACGCAACGACCGCTGCCCGCATGGCCACCGCGACGCGCTGCCGAGTGGCGGCGGGCGGTGCGCCATGCGGCCGCGCGTCACAACATGAAGGGAGGCTCGCATGAGCCAGATGAAGACTGAGATCACCGTCCGCAAGGACGGCACGGAGGAGATGTTCGCGGCGGGCTCGACGCCGGTGTGGCACAGGATCGGCCAGCGCGTCGAGCGCGCGCTGACGAGCGGAGCCGCGCTTCAGATTGCAGGGCTCGACTGGAAGGTCGACGAGCGGCCGATCTACGCCGACATCGCCGGGGAGATGACTGCGGTGACGACGCACAAGTCGATCGTGCGTCGCGACACCCGCGATGTGCTCGGCGTCGTCGGGCGGAAGTACAGGCCGGTGCAGAACGAGGAGGCCTTCGAGTGGCTCGACGGCCTCGTGGGTTCGCGCCTCGCGATCTACGAGACCGCGGGCAGCATCCGCGGTGGTGCCGTCGTCTGGGCGCTGGTGCGGCTGCCCGGCGAGCTTCGCATCGCGGGCACGGACGATGTCGTGAAGCCGTTCATCCTCGTCTGCAACAGCCACGACGGCAGTCTCGCGTTCCGGGCGCTGAACACCGCGATCCGCGTCGTCTGCTCGAACACGCTGACCCTCGCGTTCAGGACGGCGGGTGCGGACTCGATCGCGGTGAAGCACACCGAGCGCATCCACGACCGCCTGATCGACGCACAGGAGGTGCTCGGCCTCGCGGTGACGCAGCACCGGAAGTTCGAGGCGCACATGAACATCCTCGCTGAGAGGAAGTTCAACCGCCGGCAGTTCGACGGCTACCTCGACCGCGTGCTCGGCACCGCGTCGAAGCAGCTCGACGAGAGCGGCCAGCCCGAGCTCAGCGCCGCACGGGAGCGCATCGTCGCGAACTTCGATCACGAGCTCCAGCGCCTCAAGGGAGTAGAGCACTCGGCGTGGGCCGCGTTCAACGCCGTATCGCAGTACGTGGACTGGGAGCGTCCGACGAGAGGTTCGGTCGGACGGGACCGCGACGAGCGCCGCCTCGCATCGAGCATGTTCGGCCAGGGCGCGGACCTGAAGCGCCGCGCGTGGTCGACCGCACTCGAGATGTCGGGGGTGCGCTGATGTGCCGCGGCTGCGGAGGAGGCCGCTGCGGCGGAGGGCGCGGCGGATCGGGCAGCGGTGGCGGCCTCGTCGCCGTCATCGTGCTGATCGCGATCGTGATCGTCGCGGCGAAGAGCTGCGGGTAGCCGCATCGCCGAGCGCGGCGGTGCATGAAAC
>CAIXEV010000552.1 GCA_903918555.1 uncultured bacterium
GAGGCGCGGCTCGCGGCACGACGAGTCGTGGCCGAGGAAGAAGGCGCACGAGGCGCCGGGCCCCGTCAGCGTCCGCCGCGCGACCGCACGCGAGATGGCGAGGCACATGCGTGCACGCGGAGGGGATGCTTAACGGCGTTGGGTGGCACCCATGAAGGGCTGTCGACCCGTGCGCCTGCCGCTCGCGCTGCGCGCTCGGTTCACGCGCTTCGCCGCGACCCCGGCGCTCAACTCCAGTTCGTGCGCAGCTCCGCAAGATCCACCGCGTTCACCACGCCGTCCTGGTTCGTGTCGGCATCGCCTGCTGCGGGCTGCGTCGAACCCCAGCGCGAGAGAAATGCGGCGAGGTCCTTCGCGTTCACGCTGCCGTTGCGGTCCATGTCGCCCTTGAGCGGCGCGCCCGGCGTTCCGTTCACGGTCAAGGTGAGCGCTGCGGAGCTGCCCGCGCCCCAGGTGCCGTTTGGCTGCAGGATCGCGGTGTACGCGTTGTCGCTCGACGCGAAGTTCCACACCGGGTTGTTGCCGGACGCGGCCGTGCTCGACGTCACGATCCAGTACTTCCGCCCCGAGCGCAGCGCCGGCCGCGCGGCGCTTGCCATCGTGTGCTGCACTGGATTCCACCCGAGCGTCTGGATGTTGAAGCTCCACTGCTCGAGCGCGACGCCGCTCGGTCGCGAGACGCCGCCCATACCCGCGTCGAGCGCGTCGATCTCGAGCCGCACGAACGGCCTCGTAGGTCGAGCCCGAGTTGTTCATCAGCCAGATGCGCGCGTCGTCGAAGGCGAAGTTCGCGGTGGGGATGAATCGCGCGGCCGCGCTTTGCTGCGGATTGAGGTCCGCGCCCCACAGGCCGAAGAAGCCGCCGAACGGGCCGTTCGTCGTGAACACGATCGCAGCGGTCGCGGCTCCGGCAACAGCGAGGGCGGCGACGGCTCCGAAGACGCGGGTTCGGCGTGGGCTCGGCATGCGGCCACCGTGCGGAGACGCGCAGTCGCGTTCAAGCGTCGGTTCGATGATTCGCGTGCATCGCGTCGGAGATGAGGCCCGATCCGCCAGACCAAACCTAGTCTCTGGCGCTTCGAAAGCGAATCGCCGCACGCCCCTCGCGGAGAGCGGCGACGGCAAATCATCCAACTGGCTGGCCTTCCGACAACAAACGGGTCTCCCGAATCGCCTGCAGAATCTCGTCGATCGTCGCTGTTCCTGGACGCAGCAGCAACACGGAGCATGCTGGAAGTCCAAGGTCGCGTCGCCTCGCGGCGAGCAGCCCGAAGTCGCGGTCGTGCGTGACGACCACCCGCTCGAATGCGATCGCCGCGGCGAGAACCTGCTCGTCCGTGGCGCCTCGGCCGCACGCCTCCGACGACTGCAGGGCGTCGAATCCTTCCGAACGCAGGACCGAAACTGCGCCTCGGTCGACATTCTCGTCGAGCAGCAGCCGCACTCAGCCGACCTCGCGGATCACATCGCCACCAAGCGCATCGGACGCATAGCGAAACACAGCGAGCATCTGCTCGTCGCTGATCCCGTAGGCCTGCTGAAGCGCGGAGATCGACATGCCGCTTCCGAGCTGCTCGAGCACGAACTCGACGGAGAGCCGCGTTCCTGCGATGCGCGGCTTGCCGCCGAGCACATCCTCCGTGGCCTCGATTCCAGGAACGAGCTTCATCGGAACGCCCCCGTCGGTGCGCGCCCTGCCTGCTCGAGCAGCATGTTCGCGTACCGATTCATCGCATCGCGCAACTGCTCGAAGCTCTCGAGCACATAGAGGATCGGCTGGTAGTGGTCGATCTCGAAGCTCGTGTCGCACACGCGGTCGAGGTCGAACGGTCGACGGTCGACCTTGTGGCTCGTCAGCGCGTGCTTCGATTCGCCGGGGCTCGAGATGAGGCCCGAGCCGTAGAGCTTGACCTCGCCATCCTCGCGGATCAGGCCGAACTCGACCGTGAACCAGAACAGCCGCGCGAGGCGCTCGGTGTGGTACGGGTCGTCGGTGAGGAGCGCCGCCTTGCCGTAGGTCTGCAGGAAGTCCGCGAAGATCGGATCCGCGTGCAGCGGCACATGGCCGAAGATGTCGTGGAAGATGTCGGGCTCGGGCAGGTAGTCGAGCGACTCCTTCGGGCGGATCACGACGGTCGTCGGGAACTCGCGGCGCGCGAGGCAGGCGAAGAACGCCTTCGCCGGGAGATATCCCGGCACCGCGCGGCTCTGCCAGCCGGTGAGCGGCGCGAGGAAGGTGTTCACGCTCTTCGGCCCCTCGAGGTACGGGATGTAGTCGCGGACGAGGTTGATCGACCTCGCGCCCCGCAGGTAGACCTGCGACGCGTGCTCGGGCAGGTACTGCATCTGGCGGTCGTACAGCGTGCGCCAGCTCTCCTGGTTCTCCGCGGTGTAGCCGGCGTACTTCTGGTGGATGTAGACCTTGGTGATGTCGCCGTAGCCGGGGGCACCGAAGCTGTTCGCGTACTCCTGCGCGGCGCGGCCCTCGGGGCCGTCGATCATCGCGTGGTTCAGGCTGCCGGCAAACTTCGGGTCACCTTCGTTCTTGCTCATGGTCGGTCCTCGCGGGGTGCGCGGCGACGGCCGCGGGAGCGTCATCGTAGAAGATCCGCGGGGCGCTCGGCAATCTCAATGTGACGGCGGTGCCCGCGATTTTCCCGCCAAATGCGCGGTTCTCAGTCCTGCTCGGCGGCGTCGCTCTCGGCGTCGCCTTCCTCGGCGGTCGCCGCAAGCTCCTCGAGGGCGTCGACCGCGTCGTCGCCGTCGGCGATCTGCGGCTCCGCGGGCAGGCGCACCACATCGAAGCGCCCGCGCACATCGAATCCGAGCGCATCCACGCCGACGAGCCGCGGGTCCTCGACCTCGAGGCCGACCACGCTCGCGACCGCAGCCTTGAGCGTCTCGCGCATCTCGCCGTTGATGCGGCGGCAGAGCTTCGCCTCGACATCGGCGAGCGGATTCGGCCGCATCAGCGCGAGCCCGTCGAACATGAGGCCGCGGAACTTCGCGGCGTCGATCGTGATGCGCGCCCAGCGCACATCCTCGGGCTCGCCGTGGTAGATGCGCCAGCGGTCGCAGAGCGCCGCATGCTCGCCCTTCTCGCTGATCTCCTCGAGGGTGACCTGCATGTGCATCGAGTCCTCGCCCTCGTCGGGCAGGAAGAGCGCGATGTCGAACGATCGCAGCATCGCGACCATCACGGGCGCGACGAGCACGCCGTCGGGCGCGATCACGAGCTTGATCGGGACGAACTCGCCGTCGAAGCTGATGAGCCCGGTGAGGTGCGCGCGCAGGTAGCGGCACGCGTCGATCACGGAGTCGTCGAGCATCGAGTCGTCGAGGATCGACTCGTCGACGGCGTGCTCCTCAGGGATGAAGTCCTCGTCCTCGTCCGGCATGCCGCGATGGTAACGCGGTCAACCCCCGCTTGCGGTCAAGCCCGTTCGCGGTCAAGCCCGAGCGCCCACGGCCTTCAGCGCGCGGTAGTAGCGTCGCTGCGCGGCAGCGACGGAAGTGCCAAGCTCGGCCGCGGTCGCGGGCCAGTCGACGCCGCGCAACCGGAGGCCGATGATGGCGAGGTTCTGGGGATCGACCCGGGAGAGAAAGTCCTCCGCCATCGACGAATGCTGCGGGGAAATCGGCCCGAGTTCGTCTGGCTCGCGGGCGCGGAGTCCCTCGGCGGCGGCGTCCGCGCGCCGTCGCTCGCGCCGCGCCTCGCGGCCGGCCTCGCGCGCCGCGTTCCTGGCGATCGCGCTCGAGAGCGCAAGCAGGCTCTCGTCGGACAGGCGCTCGACGATCTTGCCCGCAGCGGCGAGCATGTCGGTGCGACGCACCGTGGTCGAGAAGATGTCGTCGGCCTGCCCGGTCGGCGCGCCCGCGCCTGCGAGATAGCGTCTGATGCGCGCGACAAGGGCCCCGCGGTGCCCGATCAGCCGATTCGCGAGGTCCGATCGTGTGCGTGCGTGCGGGTGATCCGGTTCGTTCATGCGCCGTTGGGCTGCAGCAGATCACATCCGAAGGCAGCCGTCCTCCGCCGTCACGATATCGATCGCCGGCGTGGAGCGGAGGGCGATGTCGAGCGAATGCAGCGCGGGGACCTTCATCGGTTCGAGGCATTCGTGGCGGCTGCAAGGGCCTTGAGTGCGCGGTAGTACCGTCTATGCGCGCCGGCCGTGGTGGTTCCGATCGATGCCGCGATCGCGTGCCAGCCTTGATCGCTCAGCCGAAGCGCGATGATCGCCAGATCGTCGTCCGACAGCGTCGAGCGAATGGACTCCTCGAGTCCGTGATCTGGTTGTCCTCGCAAGTCCCCGGCGCCGCCGGCCTTGGCGCGCGAGCGTTCGGTCGCGGCCCGGCGGATGCGCTGTGAACGCGCAGCCTCGCGACCCGACTCAAGAATGGCTCGGTGTGAGATCGTCGACGCGAGCGCGAGGAGCGCCGCGTCGGAAAGCTCGGCAAGCAGCGCGTTTGCCCGCACCAGTGCATCGCTCCGGCGCAGCATGGTCGAGAAGATGTCTTCGGCGCTCCGTTCGCTCGCGGCTGCGTTCCCGAGCCTCTTGCGGATGAACGCCAGCAGCTCGGGTTGGCTCGCGATCAGCCGCGCCGCGACGGATACACGGGCGGCGAGCATTGGTTCCGTGTTCGCGGATGTCGCGTCGACACCCCGCGCCGACGGATCGGCAGGATCCCGTTTGCCCATCAACTGCCTCACGAAGACGAGGTCGCATCGCCACGAATGAATGAGCGCCGGCCGGGGCGATGCTCCCGGCCGGCGATTCCAACGGGCGCGATCAACTCGCGGAGCCGCAGGAGAGCTCGAGGGTCGCGATGTCGAAGAGCAGGCTGCAAGGCAGGCTCTGCGGTGCGCAGGTGCCGGTGCAGGTCGCAAACCAGTAGCGGGGATTCGTCGAATCCTGAACCCAGACCGTCGTGCATCCCGGCGCGCTCGCCGCCGCGAACTCGACATGCACGACCTGGCCCTGCTCGTTGAGACGAATGAACTCGGCCGCGAACTCCCCGCTCGGAAGCTCGACGCCGTCGGCCGCCTCCAGCGCGATGCGGAAGTCGGTGACCTCGAGGTTCGCGTTGAACCGGAACCCGTTTGTCCGACCCCGCTCGGACAGCCACTTCATCGCCTCCATCGTCGAGGGCGCTGCCGTGAAGTCGCCGTACTGGGTCGAGATCACCGCGCGATCCGCGTCGTGGCTCCGCGCGATGGGCGCGGCGATCGCGAACGCCCCCAACACCACGGCGATGCCTGCGCCCGCCCACACCAACGCCTTCCTTCGCTTGTCCATCATCTGAGGCATGCAAGCCTCCTTTCATGGACAGAGGACGAAATGGCGGTCACCGTGACATCGGATCTCCATCGACATTGAAAATCGTCACGCCGCCATCAGGCTGAAACCGCACGGCGCCCGTCTCGATGCGCTGGACAGAGGCATCGGGACCGAGCGCGGCCAACTCCGGAATGTCGAGCCGAAGGCCGATGAGGCGCCCCTCCGCATCCACGGTTGCGTCGACGAACCTGCCTGTCTTCGCAAGCGCCGCGAACGAGTCAGCCTGCCGCGTCGAGGACGGCCAGGAAGACCAGCCAGGCCGAGCGCCGACGCAAGCAGCAGGGCGACACCCCCACGGAGGAACATGCGTCGCCGCCACCGCGGTGAGAGCGCGCGGAGCGCACTCGCCGCCACGCCGTTCCGTCGGCTCGCGCGGGCCATGCGTGTCAGGGCACGCGACGCAGGCGACGGGCATCCGAGTGCAGCCATCTCAAGCAGGCGCAGGAAGTCCTGGCGGCGCGTCTCCGTCGTCGCTGCTTCCGCTGTCCCGAAGTCGACGAGCAGCACCGAGCCGTCAGGACGGATGCGGATGTGCGCCGGCTTGAGGTCGACATGGGCGATTCCGGCGCGGTGGAGGTGGCGGACGGCCTCGACGGCTGTCGCGAGATCGTCTGGTACGCGCATTTCCCGCGTCTCTTCGTGCCGCGTCACGATGCATGCTGCGCCGTCCTGCGGCGCATGCAGCGCAACGACCCGTGCGGCGAGCCCTGTCGGCGCTGCGATCAGCGCTCGCATCTCGCGGAACGCGTGCAGGCGCGCATCGGCTCCGAAACCGTCCTCGAAGCGCTTGATGGCGACATCCACCGCGGCGGTTCCCGATGAAAGCAGTTCGTCTCTCGCACGGGCGACCTGCGCCGTCGCGCCCGAACCGAGGATCTCCACGATCCGCCAACGACCGAGGAACAGCTCGCCGACCGCCATCGGGCTCGAGCTGGCGTCGGGCAGGCCGAGACCGAATGCGACGGCATGGATGGCGTCGGCGAGCGCAGGATGCTTCAGCGCGAGGGATCGCGCCGCCTCGAGTGGTCGAGAGGCGTCTCGCTCGCCAGCCGCGCGGAGCGCCACCTCGATCGCAGCGTCGGTCGACGCAGGCATCGCGGAAGAGTCGGCGATCGCCGCGAGATAGCGCTCGAGCGTGGCGGCTGCCCCGAGCAGTTCCGCATCGCGCTCGATCTCGCACGCAAGCTCGAGATCGTCCGTCGCGTCGGAAGTGAACGGTCGCGTGTCCATCGATTTCATCATGCCGCGGGTTGTCGCGAGAGTCCAGCGCTATCGGCCGAGCGATCGAGATTTCGGAGGCTACCAGCGCGCGCGGAAGAGCTCGCTCTGGAGCTCGGCCTGCTTCAGGAACATCGCCTCGCCGTCGACCGTCACGGCTCCGCGCGCGCGGGCCTCGCGGAGGAACGGCGTTTCCTTCGGCGCGTACACGGTGTCCATCACGACCACCGAGTCGTCGAGGAACGCGTCGTCCGGCATCGCGGAGCCCTTCGGATCGGGTCCGCCTTCCATGCCGAGCGGCGTGCAGTTGACGAACGCGTGGAAGCGCTCGCAGCTCGGCGCGTTGCAGTCGAAGTCGCGCTCGTCGCCTGCGACGACGCGCGTGGCGCCGCCGTTTGCGCGCGCGCGGCCCGAGAGCGCCGTCGCGAGCGCCTCGGCCTTTGCGCGCGTGCGGTTGAAGACGACGACCGTCGCGCCCGCGAGCGCGAGGCCGCCCGCGACCGCGCGTGCCAC
>CAIXEV010000553.1 GCA_903918555.1 uncultured bacterium
CGCGGGGGAAGCCCTTGAATTCCGGATCGATGAAGGCTCGGGTGATCTCGCGCGGGCGGTCGCCGCGGAAGTTGAAGAAGAGGACGGCGTCGCCCGGCTTGATGCGGCTGGCCGCGATGGCGGCGGCGTCGCGCCCGACCGCCGTCGGCAGGACGAACTCGTCGCCCCCGCGCGAGGCGTCGGACGGCGCGGCGTAGTACGCCTCGACGGCGGCGAGGGCCGTCGGCGCGGTGCGCGGGGTCGGCGCGGTCAGCGCGCGGTAGGCCGCCTCGACCCGCTCCCAGCGGTGGTCGCGGTCCATGGCGTAGAAGCGACCCACGACCGTCGCGATCGAACCGAGGCCCGTCGCTGCAAGATGCGCCTCGAGCGTGCGGATGTAGCCGGGGGCGGAGGTCGGCGGGGTGTCGCGGCCGTCGGTGATCGCATGGATGAAGAGCCGCCCGGGGGCGACCCCAGCGCCCTTCGCGAAGTCGACCAGCGCGAGCAGATGTGCGAGGTCGCTGTGCACCTGGCCGTCCGACACGAGTCCGAGGTAGTGGAGGTTGCCGCCCGTCCGCTTGATGTGCGCGACGGCGGCGAGCAGCGTCGGGTGGGTCGCGAGCTCGCCGCGGCGGATCGCGTTCGTGATCCGCATCAGCTCCTGGTCGACGATGCGGCCCGCGCCGATGTTCTGGTGACCGACCTCGGAATTGCCCATGACGGGGCCGTCGGGGCCGACCGGCAGGCCGACATCCTCGCCGCTCGTCGCGATCAGGGTGCGCGGATACTCGCGGCCGAGCGCGTCGTCGACCGGAGTCTTCGCGCGCTTCACGGCATTGGTCGCGTCGCGCTCCGGGTGGGGCGACCGCCCCCAGCCGTCGCGAACGATCAGGACGCACGGCGTGTTTCGAAGTGTCGGCGCGGAGGTCATGCGCGAAGCCTATGCGCTCCTCCTCTTGTGCGCATCGAGGAGCGTGGCTACTCTCCCCGCATCTCGATGCCGGGCGCCTCCAAAGCCATTCCGACGAAGATGAAGGCCGCAGTTCCTGCGGTGGGAGTTGCGATGCCCGACACGCGCACGCTGCGCGAGCGCTACGACGATGTGAAGGCGCGCGTCGCGCGCGCCGCCGAGAAGAGCGGCCGACGCGCGAGCGACATCATGCTCGTCGCCGTCACGAAGTACGCGTCGATCGAGGACATCCGCGAGCTGGTGTCGCTTGGGCATGTCGATCTCGGCGAGAACCGCGTGCAGCAGATGGTGCAGCGCGCAGCGATCATCGACGAGTTCAACGCGCGTCGCGCCGACCGCGGTGGAACGGCGACGCCCGTGCGCTGGCACATGATCGGTTCGCTCCAGCGCAACAAGGTCAAGCAGGCGATCCAGGTCGCGCGGCTGATCCACTCGGTGGATTCGCTGCGGCTGGCCGAGGAACTGCAGGAACACGCAGAGGCCGCGGCCACCGGCCCCGGCGGCGACAAGTTCGGTCCCCTCGATGTGCTCGTCGAGGTGAATGTCGCGGGCGAGGCGTCGAAGCACGGCGTGGCGCCGGCCGCGGCGCGGCACCTCGTCGACATGATCGACACGATGGTGGCGCTGCGCCCGCGCGGCCTGATGTGCATGGCGCCGAACACGGGCAGCATCGACGATGCGCGCCGCGTCTTCACCCGCTGCAAGGAGCTCTTCGACGAGATCCGCGCGCTGGGCGTCGGCGGCGAGCGCTTCGACATCCTCTCGATGGGCATGAGCGGCGACTACGAGGTCGCGATCGAGTGCGGCTCGAACCTCGTGCGCGTCGGCAGCGCGATCTTCGGCGAGTCGAAGGACGCCGCCGAGGACCCGAACGACGCGCCAGGCGAGGATTCCGGCGGCTAGCACGCCGCGAGCACGACTTCTCTCTCCCGACTGCGCGCACTCACTCCGACGGTGCGCGCGGTCGTGTTTTTAGCGGTCGCCGCTGCGGCGGCTCCCTCTGGCGGTCAGGCCGCGGAGTGAATCC
>CAIXEV010000554.1 GCA_903918555.1 uncultured bacterium
CCATGTCGGTGAACATGAAGCAGCGGTACGCGTCGCCCGGATCGTGCACGATCGGTTCGCCGCGGAGGTTGAAGCTGGTGTTCACGAGCACGGGACAGCCCGTCTGCCGCTCGAATGCGCTGAGAATCGCGTGGAAACGCGGCGAGCGCCCGGCGTCGACGGTCTGCACGCGCGCGCTGTCGTCGACATGCGTGATCGCGGGCACGCTGCTGCGCAGCACCTTGAGCTTGTCGATGCCGCTCGCGGCGCGCGTCTCGCCGGCATGCGCGCGCAGGTGGCGCTGCGCGACCGGCGCCACGAGCAGCATGTACGGGCTCTCCGCGTCGAGGTCGAACCACTCGCCGCGCCGCGAGTCGAGCACCGCGGGCGCGAACGGGCGGAACGACTCGCGGAACTTGATCGCGACATTCATGCGCCGCTGCATCGACGAATCGCGCGGGTCGCCGAGGATCGAGCGGTTGCCGAGCGCGCGCGGCCCGAACTCGGCGCGGCCATCGAAGTGGCCGACGATGCGGCCCGCCGCCAGCTCGCCCGCGATCGCCTCGCAGAGTTCGCCTTCGCCGAGCGTCTCGTAGACCGCGCCCGCCGCGTCGAGCGCGGCGCGGATCTCATCGTCGCGATAGGCCGGGCCGAGATACGAGCCCTGCTGCGCATCGGGCATCGCGGCCGCGCGCGGCTTGCCGAGGTGGTTGTGCCAGTACGCAAGCGCCGCGCCGAGCGCGCCGCCCGAGTCGCCGGCCGCGGGTTGGATCCACAGCCGCTCGAACGGGCCTTCGCGCAGCAGCCGGCCGTTGGCGACGCAGTTGAGCGCGACGCCGCCCGCGAGGCAGAGGTTTCGCTCGCCCGTGCGCGCGTGCACATGCTTCGCCATGCGCAGCACGATCTCCTCGGTGACGAGCTGCACGCTCGCCGCGAGGTCCATCTCGCGCTGCGTGAGCGGCGTCTCGGGCTTGCGCGGCGGACCGCCGAACAGCGCGTCGAACGCGGGCGAGGTCATCGTGAAGCCGTTCGCGTAGCGGAAGTAGCGCTGGTCGAGCCAGAACGAGCCGTCGTCGGCGATCCGCACGAGCTTCTCGCGGATGAGCTCGGCGTAACGCGGCACGCCGTAGGGCGCGAGGCCCATCAGCTTGTACTCGCCCGAGTTCACGCGGAATCCGCAGAAGTAGGTGAACGCGCTGTAGAGAAGGCCGGGCGAATGCGGGAAGCGCATCTCCTCGTGGAGTTCGATGCTGCCGCCTGCGCCGACGCCCCAGCTCGCGGTGGTCCACTCGCCGACGCCGTCGAGCGTCAGGATCGCCGCGCGCTCGAACGGGCTCGGGTAGAACGCGCTTGCCGCGTGCGACTCGTGGTGCGTGGTGAAGAGAATCGGACCCGTGTAGGCCTTGCCCGTTGCGGCGCGCAGGCCGTTGTCGATCTCGCGCGGCAGATGCAGCTTCTTCTGAAGCCACACCGGCATCGCGGCCAGGAACGAGCGGAAGCCGAACGGCGCGCAGGCGATCGCCGTCTCGAGCAGGCGCTCGAACTTGAGGAGCGGCTTCTCGTAGAAGACGACCGCGTCGACCTGGCTGATCTCGATGCCCGCCTCGCGGAGGCAGTACTCGACCGCGCGCCCCGGGAAGCGGTCGTCGTGCTTCCGTCGCGTGAAGCGCTCTTCCTGCGCCGCGGCCACGATGCAGCCGTCGCGGATCAGTGCGGCCGCGCTGTCGTGGTAGAAGGCTGAGAGACCGAGGATGTTCATGCTCGCTCGGGCGGATTCATCGGTCAGTCATCGGCCGTATCGGCGGGTCTGCGCCGAGATTCGGCCGTTGCGGGGCGCAAAAACAACCCAGGTGCGAACGGCCGCTCGCACCTGGGTCGATTTCATGTCACCGTGCGGCGGACCGCGCGGCGTGTCTGTTCAGCTGATTCAGCCCTTGCGCGAACGACGGCCACGGACGAGGCCGAAGGCGCCGAGCACCGCGAACGCGGCCGGGGCCGGAACGACGGTGTAGGAGAAGAGGTTCGTGCCGGTCGAGGTGTAGTTGTCGCCCCAGTTGGCGACCGACTCACCGGGGTTCGCGAGGGCGTCAATCGCGCTGTCGCCGCCACCGCCACCCGACGAGTAGGCGTCGAAGTAGAAGGTGTCGCCGAGATTCAGGCCGAGCGACGAGAGCGACATCGTGTAGGTGATCTCGTTGCCCGCGAAGGCGAAGCTACCGAAGTTGCTGTTGTAGGTGGCGCCAGCGAGGCCCCACGAGCCGCCGCTGAAGACGCGGTTCTCTGCACCGCCGCCGCCGTCAACCCACGAGCCGATCCAGCGCGTCATGCCGCCGTTGGGAGCATCCATGTTGATCGGACGACCCCAGCCGTTGCCGTTGCTCGCAGCGGCGCCGCCCTGAGCCATGCCGATCATGAACTTGCCCCAGTCGGTCGCGTTCACGCTGCCGTTCACCGTCAGCTTGAAGACGATGTCCGAGGCGTTGTTCGTGATCTCGAGGCTGAGGATGTCGAGCGTGCCGCCGCCGGTCGCGAGGCCGGGATTGATGTCACCCGCAGCGTCGGTGTAGAGGTCGGGGTTCGCGCTCAGTTGGCTCGCGACTCCCATCGAGAGCGCGCCAGCAAGCAGAATCGAAGTCGAAAGGCACTTCATGAGGGACTCCAGAAAGGGGAACAAGGAAGACACAGACTCACCTGCTGGAACCCGACCATCGGGACGGGTCCCAGCGCCCACGCGCGGGCGCGTGGACAGAACGAGGGCGTTGGGGACGCACTGGTCCGTAGAGGATGGCGCAAATCCGCGCAGAGGCGTACCAGAGAACCCGAGAGATTCACGAAAATCCCGCCCAAGGGGTCTGCGATCGCCTCGCAAACCTGGGAGGGTTGTTTTATCGGATCTACTCTTCGCAAGAGCCGCCCTCCCCGAGCTTTACCGACACTATCTTTCGACCATGATGCGTGCCGACCACTCTCTCGCGCTCGGACTGATGCTTGCGGGCCTCGGCGTCGCCGGCTGCGGATCGAGCTCGGCGGATGGCTCGCTCCAGCGCCTCGGAAAGGTGACCCCGCAGGGCCGCGTGTTCGAGGACGACATCGGCTTCAGCCTGATGGTGCCGTACAGGTTCACCGCCGTGTAGCTCGACGCCGAGCCCTTGAGCTGGGAGAGAGTCGCCGTGAACAACCGCATGCTCGACCGGCTTCGCCTGAAGTGGCCGAAGTTCGGCACCGAGAGCGCGTGCTACTACCTCGACGCAGGCGACTCGACCTACATGATCGTCTTCGAGACCACGCCCGAGCGCGCAGGCAGGTTCATCGCGGAGTCGGAGGAGATCATGAAGGGCTTCGTGGTGAAGTGAGGCGCGGCGATTTTCTTCAACGCCGCGCCAATGGCGCTCGCAATGAAATGCGGCCTTCGCTACGCTGGTGCGGCGCCGAGCGCACCGGAGGAACCGATGCCCACAAGTCCCAGCCTGGCAGGTCGAGCGGCGTTCGCCGCCGCGCTCATGATCGGCTTCTACGCGCTCGCCCTTGGAATCGCCGGGTTCCTGTTCTGGATGCCCTACTACGAATGGTCGGCTGCCAAGACGGTGCATCCCAAGCTGGTCGTCATGGCCGTGCTCGGTGGCGGAGCCATCCTGTGGGCCATCTGCCCGCGCATCGACCGCTTCGAGGCTCCTGGCCCACGACTTGACCGAACGGCGCAGCCTGAGCTTTTCGCGGCGATCGACGAGGTTGCCGCAGCGACGGGCCAGGACGCGCCGAGCGAAGTCTATTTCGTCAACGATGTCAACGCCTGGGTGACCGAGCGCGGCGGAGCCATGGGCTTCGGCTCGCGCAGGGTCATGGGGCTTGGCCTGCCCCTGATGCAGCTCCTGACGGTGTCCGAGTTCAAGGGCGTGCTCGCGCACGAATTCGGCCACTATCACGGCGGCGACACCAAGCTCGGGCCGTGGATCTACAAGACGCGCGGCGCGATCGTTCGCTCCGTGCAGAACCTCGAGAGCTCGCTGCTGCAGAAGCCGTTCGTCTGGTACGGCAACATGTTCCTGCGCATGACGCATGGCGTCTCTCGCTCGCAGGAGTACGCCGCCGACGCGCTCGCGTCGAGCGTGGTCGGAAAGACCGCGATGGCCACCGGACTCCACGCCATCCACGCCGCCGGAAGCGAGTTCGAGGTCTACTGGCAGACCGAGGCTGTACCTGTGCTCACCTCGGGCTACCGGCCACCCCTCGCCGCTGGATTCGCGCGGTTCCTCGGGTCTTCCGATTCGCGCGCGCGGATCGCCGAGCAGCTTGTCCATGCGACCGCGAAGGCATCCGCCAACCCGTACGACACGCACCCGTCGCTCTCCGAGCGCACGGCTGCCATCGAGGCGCTTCCGAATCCGATGCGCACGCTCGCCCGCGACGACCGCCCCGCCATCTCGCTCATGCGCGATCTACCGACGGTCGAGTTCGCGATGCTTGCGACGATCGCAGGGGATTCGAACGCACGCAACCTGAAGCAAGTCGACTGGGACCGCGTCGCGGAGATCGTGTATCTCCCGAACTGGCGGTCCCGCTGCAGCGCGCAGGCCGAGCTCCTCCGCGGCGCGCGGGTTGCCGACCTGCCTCGGCGTGCGTCTCTCAAGGCTCCGCTGATCGCTCGGGCAAGGCAGGCGATGCGCGAGGGGCGCGACTGCGACCCCACGCTGGATGCGGCGCTCGCGGAACTCGACACCCTCGGCGCGGCGGTCGCCATCGCCCTGCACGAACGCGGACACCGAGCCGAGTGCGCGCCCGGCGCACCGATCGTGTTTCGGAATCGCGACGAGACAGCGAGCCACGCCACCTTGGAGCCGTTCGAGTCCGTGCGCGCGCTCTCCGAGAATGAGATGGGCGCGGGCGAGTGGAAGTCGACCTGCGAGGCATTCGGAATTCACGAGGTCCTGCTCGGGTGACCGAGCGGCCATCCTTCCCACCGGCGCCGAACGCGCCCTGACGGAAGGCGTCAAACCCCAACCGATCATGGAAAGACACGCATGAGCGACACGACACCCGAACGGATGAGTGGATCTCGGCACACCTTCGCCGTCCTCGCGATGATCCTGTGCTTCTACGGCGTGACCCTCGGCGCGGCCGCAGTGCTTGCACTGGTGGCGTTCCTCGCGTTCACGCGCGCCGGCATCCTTGGAATTCCCATCGGCATCGGCTGCGCGGGCGTGGCAGGCTGCATCGTCTGGACGGTGTTCCCGCGATCCACCCGCTTCACGGAGACGCTTCCACGCGTCACGCCCACGCAGGAGCCGCAGCTCTTCAAGGCCATCTCCGAAGTCGCGCATGCCGTGGGCGAGCGGCCGCCGGACGCGGTGTACATCGCGCCGGACATCAACGCGGCGGTGAGGGAGTACAGTGGCTGGCTCGGTCTTGGCTCGCGGAGGGCGATGCTCCTCGGCCTGCCGCTTGCGCAGCTGCTGACCGTGACCGAATTCAAGAGCGTCATCGCGCATGAACTGGGCCACTTCCAAGCCGGCGACACCAAGTTCAGCCCTTGGATCTATCGATTGCGGGCCTCGATCAGTCAGTCACTCAAGCGCGTCGAGTGGGGGTTGCTCGAGATCCCGACGCTCTGGTTCGGCAAGCTCTTCCTGCGTACGTCGATGAGCCTTTCCCGCGAGAAGGAGTTCGAGGCCGATGCGGTCGCGGCCCGCGTCGCGGGACCGACGGCCGCCGCCAACGCGCTCCGGAAGCTCGATGTGGTCTCGCCGGCCTTCTCTGCATACTTTGAGGCCGAGGCCGTTCCACTGCTCGAAGCGAGCTATCGCCCGTCGATTACCCTTGGTTTCGCGCGGTTTCTGAAGGCAAGGCGGACGAGAACCGAACTCACGAAGGCACATGCGGCATCGATCGAGAAGCGGAAAGCGGAGCAGTACGACTCGCACCCGCCGTTGGTCGAACGCGTTGCTGCGATCGAGGCGCTCCCGAAGGCGAAGCAGAAGATCGCCGACGACACGCGTCCCGCGATCACGCTCTTCCAGACCGCGGAATCGCTCGAGTTCGAGCTGCTCGTCGAGCTCGCTGGCGCGCAAGCAGTCGCCGAGCTCGATCCGATCGACTGGAATGCGGCTGGCGAGAAGGTCTATCTCCCCATGTGGGCGAGGACCATCAAGCGGCTCAAGTCGAAGCTCCGTGCGCTCGATCCGAGCGACCTCCCGGGTCGCGCGCTTGATGTCGAGGCCATGACGCGATCGTTCGTTCGGGTCGAGCGGCAGGACGCGCCGCCGGAGGTGCGTCGCGCGATCGGACTCTGGGTGCTGGGAGCGGCGCTTGCGCATCTCCTCCACCGCAAGGGACATCGATTCGACTGCGCGGTGGGCGAGGAAGTCGTGTTCCGCCACCGCGACGCCGGCGCGAGCGCCACGCTCCCCGACGGTTCGCCGAGCACGATCGAGCCGTTCAAGGTGCTGTGGGATCTCTCCGAGCGCAAGATGACGCCGACCGAGTGGGCCGCCCGCTGCGAGGCGTTCGGCATCGCAGGCGCAGGCCTCGGGGGCGAGGATCTTGAGTTGAAGGTGTGAGGAATCTGCGGGCGAAACCGCCGCCGCCCCCCGCCGCCAGGCGTGCACGCGAGCACGCCCGGCGGGCGGGTTGCGGTGTGGCGTTTCTCTCCGACGCCGCGCGACGGTCGACTGCGGGTCGCGGCCGTCAGTTCCTCCACCATTTCTGGGTCATGTACACATCCGCGAACTCGGGGACATCGTTCGCGGTGTTCTCGAGGTCGTACTCCTCGGTCAGCGTGCTGCCGAGCCAGCCGTGGAGCCGCGCGGCGGCCTGCGGCGGCGCGTGGTGAGTCGCCATCTCGGTCGCGAAGTTGAGGAGGTCGTAGACGCGGCAGTTCGCCTGCAGCATGCGCTGGCGCTTCACGCTCAGCGCGTCGACCGACGCGATGCCGTAGCGCGCCTCGTAGTCGCCCACCATGCGGCGGAACGCTGCGCGGCGGCTCGAGGCGCCGTCCGTGAGGCCCCATGAAACCGTGTCGAGCTGGCGCTCGAGCAGGCGCACCTCGCGCAGGCTCGCCCACGAGCGCTGCGAGCTCTCGAAGCGGTCGCGCATCGCGGAGAAGCCGTCGTCGTTCACGAAGTGACCGAGCGCGCGCTCGATCGAGTGCTGCGGGTCCTTGCCCATGCGCACCACGCTGCGGAAGACCGAGCGCGTGCCGATCGCGCCGTTCTGGCAGACGAGCCGCAACAGCGCGACATGGAACCGCGGTTCGCCGAGGCCGTCGACCGGCACATCGAGCTGGAAGCGCTGGCGGAATTCGTCGGGGCCGATCTGGATCGCGCGGTCGCCCGACGCCGGCACATGCATCGACCGCAGCACGCCGCCCGAGTAGGCGATGCGGTGGCCGTCGTAGCGGTCGATGATCTCGGCGACGGCCGAGCGATCGAGGATCGGGCCGTTCGGCGAAGTGACCGCGAGCAGCTTGCGGGCGCCGCCGCGCGAGGCGTCGCCTTCGATCGCGAATCGGATCGAGCGGCCAGAGTCGACGCTCGCCACGCGGTCGAACACCTCGGCCGGATCGAAGTAGCGGAACACCGATTAGCTGAGGCCGCAGCGCACGAAGAGGCTCCACCAGAAGCGCGGCGTGGTGAGCACGGGCTCGCCGTTCAGGTAGAGGGCCTTCGGCGCGCGGGTGCGGACCTTCGCGGCGATGGCTTCGCGCGAGACTTCGTCGGGGCCAGGCGCTGCATCGCCCGGCGTCACGATCTCGGCGTCGTCGCTCTCGTGCAACGCCGCGTCGTCGCGCCGCGCGAGCTCGATCGCCTCGCCGAGATTCGTGCACGGGCGAAGCGCGCGCAGGCTGCCCACGCGGTACTCGATCGCCGGCAACGCCTCGTCCGCAGTCTTCGGAAAGCGCGCGGCGAGCGCCTCCGTGAGGCGGCGTCCGGCGTCGGTCGGCCCCTGCGGGAAGACGCTTGCCACGCTGTCGAAGTTGATTCCAGGCGATCCGTCGTTGGTGTTCGTGTTGTTGATGGAGGTCATGTCGGTTTCCCCAGCTTGAGATGTGATGCGTACGGTCTGTCAGGGTCGGTTCGTCGGCTCATCGCGATCGACGACGCTGTCGATCTCGACACAGCAGGCGATGATGGCGAACGCGCCGCTTGCCGCGAAGGCGAGCGCAGCGAGCACGATCGGCGTGGCGCCCGTTGACGGAAGCCAGCCGAGCCGCGTCGCGCCGATACCGATCGCGGCGCCGGCGACGGTCGCGACCGCCGCGATCGACGCGACCGACATCCACGCGCTGCGCGGCGTGCGGGAGCCCGGCTGCGCGACGCCGCCCGTCACGACCGAGCGCCATTCGCCGCGGCGGTGCCATTGCGCGCCGTCTCGCCAGCGCCGACTTTAATGTCACCTTGCCCACCCGTCGCCGCAACCGGTCGCGCGAGCATCTGGTGCTGCCCACCGCCACCGTGATCGAGGCCGATGTGCATGATCCGGCGACACTGGTGCGACTGATGCGCGGCAAGGATGCGGTAATCAATCTGGTCGGCATCCTGCGCGGCAATTTTCAACGGGCGCATGCCGAACTGCCGGCCAAGATCGCGGTGGCGGCAAAAACCGCGGGCGTTCGTCGCGTGCTGCATGTCTCGGCACTCA
>CAIXEV010000555.1 GCA_903918555.1 uncultured bacterium
ACCGAAACCGCGATGTCGGCTTCGTGTTCCAGTTCTACCACCTGCTGCCCGAGCTCACGGTGCTCGAGAACGCGATGCTGCCGTCGCTGGTCGGGCTTTCGCGCCTGGCGTGGCTGACCGGCCGACGCGCGGAACTGCGCGACCGCGCCGCGGAGCTGCTCGGCACCTGCGGGCTCGGACATCGCCTGAAGCACCGTCCCGCCGAGCTTTCCGGCGGCGAGCGCCAGCGCGTCGCCATCGCGCGCGCCCTCATCAACAAGCCGAGGGTGCTGCTCGCCGACGAACCGACGGGCAACCTCGATGTCCGCACCGGTGGCGGGATCCTCGACCTGCTCGCGGAGCGTCAGGCCGAAGGCCTCACGATGGTGATGGTGACGCACGACCAGTCGGTCGCCGCGCGCGCGCATCGCCAGGTGAAGATCGTCGACGGCCGCGTCGCGTGAGGGGATCGGAGCGCTCGCAACTTGCTCGCAACTTGCTCGCTCCGGCGCTCCGGCCGCGAACGCTCAATCGTTCGTCATGAACCACTTTCGCGCCCGTGCGTCCGCTGCCTCGGGCGACATGCCGAACGACTTCGCGAAGCGCGCTTCGAGCGACGGCGCCCCGGGCGCGCCCCATGCCCCCGACGCCTTCGCGAAGCGCAGGAGCCGCGTCGGATCGTTGTCCCAAAGCCAACGGACGAAGAGGTACGACATCGCCTGCGCGCCGCGCGGATCGCCCGACCACATCGGGTCCGCGTAGTTGCTTGCAACCATCGGCATGAACGACGCGCCGGCGCGCACCGCGACGAGCCCATCGCGCCGAAGCGCGATGTCCATGCCGGCCTTCGGAGTCGAGACATCCGCCATCACCCGCGGCAGCGCCTCGCTCAGGAACGCGGGGCCACGCGCAGGCGCATCGGTGTAGTGGAGAATCGCCCTCGCGAGCCCGACCGTGGCCGCGTACCGCGCGCGCGAACGGTCGCCTTCGGGCGCGACGAGCACGATGGCGGCCGCGACCGCGTTGGGCGCGCCGACCGGCGGATAGATCGTGACGCTCTCGGGGTGCTTGTCCGGGTCTCCACCGAACGCGGTCGTGACCAGCTGGCGCCAGCGGTCGCGATCGGACACGAAGATCACCGGGATCCGCATCTGCGCCGAAACCGTGATGCCTGCCGCGCCAAACCGCTCGCTCCACTCGCCGAAGACGGCCTCGAGCGCGGCCGCCTCGCGCGCAAATGCCGCGTCACCCGACTCCGCCATCACGGCGATGTGCGCGGACTCGTGCAGCGTCGCGCTGCCGCCGGCCCGCGCGAGAAGCGCGCGCGCGGCCTCGATCGCCCGCGCGCTCATGTCGTCGAACTGCGCCGCGGGCGGGGCGGTCCAAGCGCTCGTTGAGAAGACCGCCGACTCGGGAGAAGTCCTCGCGGCACGCGCCGCGAGCGCCTCCTTCTCAAGAGCGATGCGTGCCTTGGCGAGCGCCTCGGCCTCCGTTCGGGCCGATTCGACTCCTGCAGCGTCGAGCCCCTGCCGCCTCGCCCAGTCGACCGCGATCGACCCAACCTTGCCCGAGTCGGGCAACGACAGGATCACAGCGAGAGCGTCGCGGGCCGCACCCGCATCTTTTGCGCCTACAACCGACTTCAGCGCCGCAAAGGCGGAGCCCGCCTTGAGTTGCTCCCACCGATACGACCCGCACGACCCCTCCAGACCCAACCCCGACCAGGCGGAGACCGCGCAGCGCTCGTCCTTTCCCGACGCAAGCCCGAGCGAAAGCGATACTTCAGGTGCGACTTCTCGGCGTTGGATATCTGCAGAAAGCCTGCTTGAAACAGCCAGAACGGCAGGCCCCGACAGCAGGACCGACAGAAAGTGGCTGACGAACTTTTGGGAATAGCGGTTCATTCGCGTATCTCCGGCGGAACTCGAACCGAAAACACCCTTCGGGAGGGCATGACCTTTGCCCTCTCCGCATCTTCAGCGAACCGCGACGCATGCGGTGCGCATGAAGAGCGTACGATCTGATACGCAGGAGCCTCGCCGAGGCTCCTGACAAATCCGGCGGAGCGAGCGTACAGCATCCACCGCGGGTCGAGGCAGAAGCAGGAAGGAGTTCCTCATGTTCGAACGATTGACCGACCGTGCACGGAAGGTGATGGCCCTGGCCAACCAGGAGGCGCAGCGCCTGAACCACGAGTACATCGGGACGGAGCACATCCTGCTCGGCCTCGTGAAAGAAGGCTCGGGCGTTGGCGCCAATGTGCTGAAGAACCTCGACATCGACCTGCGCAAGGTCCGTCTCGAGGTTGAGAAGCTCGTCAAGAGCGGACCAGAGATGGTGACGATGGGCAAGCTCCCGCAGACCCCTCGCGCCAAGAAGGTCATCGAGTACGCGATCGAGGAAGCCCGAAACCTGAACCACAACTATGTGGGCACGGAGCACCTGCTCCTCGGACTCCTCCGCGAGCACGATGGCGTGGCCGCCCAGGTCCTCATGAACATCGGCCTCAAGCTCGAGGAAGTCCGCGAAGAGGTGC
>CAIXEV010000556.1 GCA_903918555.1 uncultured bacterium
CGCCCTTGATCGCGGCCGACGCGACGACGAGCTGCGTGCCCGTCGGAAGCGCGCGCATCGCGGCGCCGATGCTCACGGGAATGCCCGCCTGCTCGAGCCGCGTGATCACGCTGCCATCGGACTGGTCGGAGCCGCTGACGATCGCGCCACGCTTCTGCAGCATGAGCGCGAGCCCGTTCATGCCGGAGCCGCCGATCCCGATGAAGTGCACGCGAAGTCCCGCGAAGGAGAAGTCAGGCGACTGGTGGAAGGGGACCGGCTTCATCGAAGCATTGATGGAAGTGTGGAGGGAAGCCTGTTGACAAGCCTCGGTTTGAGAAGCCACGGCTTGACAAGCCTCGGTCGGCTTGGTCTCCAGTGACACAGCGGCAATAGATGGCTTGTTCACGCGCCTCGCGCTCCATGCGATGGGGTGGATTTGACACGGACCCGATTCGGTGCGCGGACAACCACGCAACGGCACATTATCGGCGAGAACTGCCTGTCCGCGCCACTTTCTTTGAACTTGGCTTGATGTTTCGAGGATGCTTTCGCGGCGCGGCCGCGGCCGCCTTGGCGACGAGCTTCGCCTCGCTGCAGAAGCGTTGGCAGATCGGGTCGCCGGCGCACTCGCCGCCGCGCGCCTTGCAGGCGCGGCGACCGTGGAAGATCAGGAGGTGCGAGAGCAGGCACCATTCCTCGCGGGGAAAGAGCGCCATCAGGTCGCGCTCGATCGCCTGCGGGGTCTTGCCGCGGGAAAGCCCGAGCCGCGCCGAGAGCCGCGCCACATGGGTGTCGACGACCACCCCCTCGTTGATCCCGAAGCAGTTGCCGAGGACGACATTCGCCGTCTTGCGCGCAACTCCGCGCAAAAGCAGGAGTTCCTCCATCGTGCGCGGCACCTCGCCGCCGAAGCGCTCGATGAGCAGGCGGCAGGTCTCGTGGACGGCCTTCGCCTTCGAGCGGAAGAGCCCGATCGAGCGGATGTGGGGCTCGATCTCGGCCGGCGTCGCGCGGGCGTAGTCGGCGGGGGTGGGGAAGGCCTTGAAGAGCCCGGGCGTCGCCTTGTTGACCGCGACATCGGTGCACTGGGCCGACAGGATCGTGGCGATCAGGAGTTCGTGCGGCTTCGTCCAGTCGAGCTCGCAGTGGGCGTCCGGGTAGCGCGCCTTGAGCAGGGCGAGGAGGTCGGCCGCGCGCGCCTTCTGGGCGGGGGTCTTGCGGGGGAGCGGGTCAGGCACGGCGGCGAGCTCCCGCCGCGGCCGCCGTGAGCATCGCCGCGGCGAGAAGCGACAGCACTTCCGCGGTGGCGACGCGCGAGGCGAAGGCGTGCGTTCGGTCGACCTCAGTCTTCGCCTCGATCGCCTGCGCGCGGGTGCTCGCATCCGCGGCGAGCGCCCGGTACCTCGCATCGGCGCCGCGGAAACCCTCGAGCGCCGCGAAGCTCACGCCCACCGAAGCCACCGCGCCGACGATCGCAGCGATGCGGAGGCCACGCAGCGGCTCGACCGACTTGGCGCGCTGCGAAAGCGCAAGCCGAACCGCAAGCGCAGCCACGGCGATCGCAGCAAGCACCACGCGCGGCTGCTGCGCGAGATCGAACACGCGCTCGACGAGGAATCCGGCGACGAGCTGGCGGCCGAGCACCGGCTCGGCGGCGATGAACGACTCGTAGCCCGCCATCGACAGCGGAAGCTCGCGCGCGGCGGGGAAGATCGCCATCGCGGCGACGCCGCCGACGACCGAGAGCGCGAACCACAGCATGATGGCAAGCCAGAACACGATGTCCGCGACGCGTTGCATGGGCAGATCGTATCGCGTCAGGAGGGCTACACTCGCGCCCATGCCGCAACTGCGGATCGACGCACGCCCAAACCTCGCAGCGACCGTCGCGCCGCTCGGCGCCGATCCCGCTCCGCTCGGCGTGCGCGAGGCGATCGCGTGGCTCTCCGAACTCGGCGTGCGCGGGGCGCAACTCTCCGCGACCGATCCGGCGACGCGCCCGCGCGACCTCGGCGCAAGCGCGCGGCGCGACCTCCGCGCCATGCTCGCGCGGCACGAGCTCGCCTGCGCCGGCCTTGACTTCTTCATTCCCGCGGCGCACTACACGGATCCGACGCATGTCTCGCGGGCCTTCGACGCGCTGCTCGGCGCGATCGGGCTCGCGGCCGACCTCGGCGGCGCGCCCGTCACCGCGGCGATTCCATCGGATGTGCCCGCCGACTTCCGCGCCGCGATCGGCGCGGAGGCATCGCGCCTCGGCGTCGCGGTGCTGATCCCCGCGGGCGCATCGCCCGTCGATCTCGCCGCGCCGTTCGCGCCCGCAATCGACTGCGCCACGGTGCTCGGCGAATCGGGCCGTCCCGAGGAAGTGATCGCCCGCCTCGGGCCACGGCTTGGCGGCGTGCGGCTCGTCGATCTCCTCCGCAGCGGCCTGCGCGGGCCGATTCTCGAGCCAGGCGAGTCGCGTCTCGACGCCCTCGCCGTGCGCATGGCGATCGAGGTTTCGAGCTTCGCGGGCCTGCCCGTCCTCGACGCGCGGCAGTGGCAGGAGCCAAGGCGCGGAATCGCCGATTCAGCGCGCCGATGGGCGCAACTCTGTTCGGTGTGACGGTGAACCGCCACGCGTGCGATGGGGCTCCGCTACGATTGCATCTGCGGTCGCCGTCGTCCGAGGCCGCGGAAACGCGCATCGGCGTCAACCACATCAACCAGACCGTGAGGCCATATGGCGCGCAAGGGTGGACCTGCTCTCTACGAACTACTCTCGAGCACGAAGGCTGTGCCTCTCGCGGGAGGAGCCGCTCGACCGTCGGCGCCCGCAGCTGCGTTCAGCGGCTCGCAGACGCAGTTGATCGCGTGGATCGCGGTCGGAGTCGTCGCCGTGGTGATCGCGTACCTGGTCGGCGTGAACCGCGGCGAACGCCTCGGCCGCGCCGCGTACTCCGAGGAGCGCGAGCAGGAGCGGCAGCTCCTCGACGGCGGCCGGCCCGCGACGGCGGGCTCGGCCTCGAGGGAGACGGCATCGGGTGACGCCGTACCGTCGGCGACCGGCGCGGGCGTTGAAACGCGGGGGTTTGAGAAGCAGGGAGCGTCCGAAAACCGCGCGCAAGTCGACGGAAACGGAATTTCCCGCGGCCAAGCCCTCGAAGATGGCCCGCTGTCGCCGCTGCAGCTGGGAGCCGATCCCCGCCAGGCAGGGCTCAATTACTTCGTGATCGCCACCGTGAGCCCGCCCAGCGCCATCGCGACCGCGCAGTTCTGCCGCGACAAGGGGCTTGACGCGTATGTGGTCCCAAGTAACAATGTTCGATTCTCCGAAGTCATCGTGCTGCCTGGCTTTCCAGCATCGGATCGCAGCAGCACGGCGGTGAAGGGGCTCGAAGCTCGGATTCGCAAGGTCGGCACCCTGTACAAGAACGCCGCCCGCGGGAATCCGGATTTCGGGGACATGTATCACAAGCTCTACAAGCCCTGACTCCACAAGCCCCGATGTACGGGACACGAGCAGTGGCGAGTCAAGGAAGCTGCAAGTCACGAAACCTGCGAGTAGCGGCCACCCGCGAAAGCGACCAGAAGAAGGCGAGCACGACATGGGCATTCACTCCAGCCTCAAGACCAAGTCCGGTGCGCTCAACCAGCACCGCAATGTTCTCACCCGCGATGAGCGCGTCGCCAAGCTGACCGCGGCGGACCGCTTTGCCGACGGCAAGAACTCGCCGCTCGGTCTCCCCAAGGTCCTGAGCATCAAGGTCGCGGCCGGCAAGAAGCCCAAGAAGGATCCTGCTGCCGCCGCTGCCGGCGCCGACACGAAGGACGCGAAGAAGAAGTAATCGAAGCGACCTGTCGCTCGCAGCGAAGCCGCTCGCACGAGAGCTTCGCGCGCCGCGCCGAGTCTCACCCGATCTGCAATACTGCCAACACCCCTCGGACCTCCGAGGGGTGTTGCTTTGTTTGGCACCGGTCCGCCGCGCGCGTTCGATCCACATTCCGTCGAGAGCCACGATCATGTCCGCGACCATCGCCCCCTCCACGCTTGATGTCTCGAAGATCCTCTCGCGCCGCGTGCAGTCGGTCGACGCAAGCGGCATCCGCAAGGTGTTCGACCTCGCTGCGCACCTGAAGGATCCGATCAACCTCTCGATCGGCCAGCCCGACTTCCCGGTGCCGGACATCCTGAAGCAGGCTGCGATCAAGGCGATCGAGGAGAACCGAAACGGCTACACGCCGACGCAGGGTTGCCCCGAGCTTCTGCGCGCGATCTGGTCGCGCCTCGGCAGCGAGGTCGGTTGGACGAACGACCCCGCGCACGGCCTCTCGACGATCGCCACCAGCGGCACGAGCGGCGCGCTCGTCCTCGGCATGATGGCGGTGCTCGATCCGGGCGACGAGGCGATCGTGCCCGATCCGTACTTCGTCATGTACCCGCAGCTCGGCGCGCTGACGGGCGGCAAGATGGTGCTCTGCGACACCTACCCCGACTTCCGCATGACCGCGGACAAGATCGAGAAGCTGATCACGCCGCGCACGAAGGCCGTGCTCGTCAACAGCCCGGGCAACCCGACCAGCGTCGTGCTCAACTCGAAGGAACTGCAGGACATCGTCGACCTCTGCCGCGCGAAGGGCATCCTGCTCATCTCCGACGAGATCTACGACGAGTTCACCTTCAGCGAGTCGCGCGAGAACGGGCACTTCCCGACGCCGGCGCGCTTCACGCGCGACTGCCTGTTGATCCGCGGCTTCGGCAAGACCTACGGCTGCACGGGCTGGCGCCTCGGCTATGTCGCGGGCCCGCACGACATCGTGCAGTCGATCGCGAAGCTCCAGCAGTACACCTATGTCTGCGCGCCCAGCATGGCGCAGTACGCCGCCGCGCACGCGTTCGAGGTCGACATGCGTCCGTGGGTCGACCGCTTCGAGAAGCGCCGCGACACCGTGCTCGCCGCGTTCGACGGCGTCGCGCAGGTCGCGAAGCCGGGCGGCGCGTTCTATGCGTTCGTCGAGGTTCCGCCCGCGCTCGGCATGACCGCGTCGCAGTTCGTCGAGAAGGCGATCGAGCGCAGCGTGCTTGTGATCCCGGGCAAGGTCTTCTCGACGCGCGACACGCACTTCCGCCTGTCGTTTGCCGCGAAGGAAGAGACGCTCGCGCGCGGACTCGATGTCCTGCGCGGCATCATGCTGGGCAAGTGAGCCACTTCACCGAGTGAATCGCGTCACTTTGAGGTCGCCGCGCCGGAACCGGCCGCGGGCGAACTTGCGTTCTGATTCGAGTCGAACTTCACGGTGTGGCCGGGCTTCTCGGTGGGCGCGCTGCCGGCAGGGCGCACCTGCGCGGCATCGACCGGCTTGGCCGCCGGCTCGCAGCCGGTGACGAACGGGATCGCGGCGGCGACGAGTGCGAGCGGTGCGATTCGGATGCGGAGGGCTTTGCGTGGCATGGAGGATCTCCTTCAGATTTCGGGCTTGCGATTCGTGCTTGGGCGCCGATGCGCGCGCCGTCCATGCAAACGCGGCGCGTGGCGTCTCGCCGAATCGCGGACTCCGAGGCGAAGATCATC
>CAIXEV010000557.1 GCA_903918555.1 uncultured bacterium
ACGGCGACCTCGATGCGGCCGTGGTGTCGATCCACGGACACGGCCTCGAGATGCGGGCGCCGCTCGTCCTTGGACGCTCGTTCCCGCTCGGAACCGTCGCCGACGACCTGCGCCGCATCGCCGCGCAGGGGGCGATGAACGCGCGCGAGTTCGCAAGCATCGCGCACGCGTTCGGCGAGTGCCATGCGCATGCGGTCGAATCGCTCTGCGACGAGGCCGGCGTCAAACCCGATCTCGCCGTGCTCCACGGGCAGACGGTCTTCCACGCGCCACCGCTGTCGTGGCAGCTGATCGATCCGTGGCCCGTCGCCGCACGGCTTGGATGCGCGGTCCGCTACGACCTGCGCGGTGCGAACATCGCCTCCGGAGGCCAGGGTGCGCCGATCACGCCGCTCGCCGACTTCATCCTCTTCGCCGACGAGGCGATGCCGAAGACGATCCTCAACCTCGGCGGATTCGCCAACGCGACGCTGCTTCCGCCGCGCGCGAGCGGCACCGACGGCATCCGCGGATTCGATGCCTGCGCGTGCAACCACCTGCTCGACCGCGTCGCGCGGACGCGGCTTGGCCGACCGTTCGACGAGGATGGCCGCCGCGCCGCGCATGGCACGCCAGACCCGGCGCTCGCCGCCGCGATCGCCGAGTCGATCGCCCCTTCCGTGCGTTCGGCCGCGAACACGCGCTCGCTCGGCACCGGCGACGAAGCCGCGAGCGCCGTGGATCTCACCGCCGATCTGAGCCCGCAGGACGCCTGCGCCACGGTCACGGAGGGCCTCGCGCTCGCGCTCGCGGCGCGGCTCCTCGCCGCCGGTCACGAGGCGGGATCGACGATCGTCGTCGCGGGCGGCTCGGCGCGTCATCGCCTGCTGCGGGAACGGCTTGCCCAGCATGCGTCCTCGCCCGTCGAAACCAGCGAGGAACACACGGGAATTCCCGTCGCGATGCGCGAAGCCGCCTGCATGGCCGTGCTCGGCGCCCTTGCCGACGACGGCCTCCGGTTCACCCTGCCGCAGGTCACGGGCGCCACCTCGCGCACGCTCGACTCGGCTCGGATCTCAGCGACAAATCGCTGAGAAACGGCCGAAAGCACCCCTCTCTGAATCGACTCTTCACCGTTTCTTGACAGCGGTCGCGCCGCGCCCCCTACCCTACGCGTCATGTCGACCGTTAAGGCTACCGCCAAGGCTCAAATCCTGATCGTTGAGGACGAGCCCGAGATCGCCGAGTTGATCGAGTTCCACGCCGAGCGTGCCGGGATGCGCGCGCGCACGATCCACAGCGGGCGCCTCGCGCTCGAGGTGATGCGCCGCGAGAAGCCGGATCTCATCGTGCTCGACCTCATGCTGCCCGATGTCGATGGCCTCGAGATCTGCCGCCGCCTCAAGCAATCGGAGGACACCCGGTCGATCCCGATCGTGATGGTGACCGCGAAGGGCGAGGAAGCGGACATCGTCGCCGGCATCGAGCTCGGCGCCGAGGACTATGTGACGAAGCCCTTCAGCCCGCGCGTGCTCATGGCGCGCCTGCGCAATGTGCTCCGCCGACACGGGCCCGTCGAGGATGTGCCGGAGCGCGCGGATCGCCTCGTGCTGCTCGGCGGCAAGCTCGTCGTCGACCTCGACCGGCATGAAGTCCTGGTGGACGGCCGCAAGGCCGAGCTCACGCTCACCGAGTTCGGCATCCTCCACTACCTCGCGAGCCGACCCGGCTTCGTCCGGACCCGCGACCAGATCATCGCGGCGGTGCACGGAAAGAGCACCGTGCTCTCGAGCCGCACCGTCGATGTGCATGTGACGGCGCTGCGCCGCAAGCTCGAATCGCTCGCGGACTGCATCGAGACCGTGCGCGGAGTCGGCTACCGCTTCGCCGACACCGCCGACGACGGTCAGGAGTGAGGTCCTGCAGGAGTGAGCTCCTGCGATTCGGTCTACCATTGCGGCCGTGTTTGATCAGGAACAACCCTCCGAGCCCACCGTGGCCGTTGAAACGGTGCCAACGGCGCCGCCCGGCGATGTCGTGCGCGGCACGCCGTCGCCGGCCGCGCCGAGCGACTGGACTGGCTGGGCGGTTGCCGGAGGCGTGCTCGCCGCATGGGTCACCGCCAGCGTGATTCGCGGCCGGAGCGCGCGACGGCTGTCGCGGTCGCTCGCGGAGCACGCGGGCGAGCCGCGCGAGGATGATCGGTATCCGCTTCTCGAGACGCTTGCCGGCGATGTGCTTCGGCGGCTCCGCCATGAACGCGAGCGCCGCGTGCGCGTCGAGGAGCGCCTCCATGAGATCGAGCGCGTGCTGCGAGCGACGCCGATCGCGGTGCTCGCGCTCGACCACATGCAGCGCATCGTCGGCTCGAACCCCGCTGCAGAGCGGCTCCTCAACTTCGACGAGCAGACGGCCCGCGGACGGCTCCTCCAGGAAGTCGTGCGCCAGCCCGCGCTCAACCGCGCCATCCAGCGCGCGCACGCAGCCGAAGGCCAGATGCAGGACGAACTGCACCTCGAGTTCGATCCGCCGCTCGAGATGCAGGTCTCCTGCGAGCCGCTCCAGATCGACTCGCAACCGCCCGGCCTCGTCATCAGCCTCGTCGATGTGACGCGCATGCGGCGCCTCGAGTCGATGCGCAGCGAGTTCGCGGCGAATGTCTCGCACGAGCTTCGCACGCCGATCACCAACATCAAGGGCTATGTCGAGACGCTCCTGCAGGTCGACCTCGAGGATGCGGCGCGGCGGCGCAAGTTCCTCGAGATCATCCACCGCAACACCGTGCGCCTCTCGGGCATCGTCGAGGACATCCTGACGCTCGCGTTCCTCGAGGAGCCCGGATCGCGGCAGACGCTCGAGTTCTCGCCCGCATCGGTGCGCGAGATGGTGAACGAGGTGGTCGATGCGCTCGGATCCGCGGCCGCGATGAAGTCGATCACGATCACGGTGAAGGTGCCCGAGGCGCTGACGATCGACGCCAACCGCTCGTTGCTCGAGCAGGCGCTCGCGAACCTCGTCTCGAACGCGATCCGCTATTCGGGCGAGGGAACCGCCGTGCGGATCGAATGCACCGAGGAAGGCGAGCAGGTCCGCATCTCGGTCCACGATCAGGGGCCGGGGATCGCGTCGCGTCACCTCCCACGACTCTTCGAGCGCTTCTACCGGGTCGATCAGGCTCGTGCGCGTGCACAAGGCGGGACTGGACTCGGACTCTCGATCGTGAAGCACATCACCACGATCCACGGCGGCGGCGTCGATGTCGCAAGTCAAGTCGGGAGCGGGAGTTCCTTCTCGTTGCTGCTGCCTCGGGCAGTCCGAGACGACGCGACGACCGATCTCGGGTAGACGCGATCTCCCCCACTTCAAACGCTTTCTTGACCAAATCTTGACGCGGGATCGAGAGCCTTCCCCTGCCCCGAAGCGCGTGTCGACGCCCTTCCATGCAGGGGACGCCCTTCGGTCGCTCCGAATCCCGCCGCTCGGCGGGGACCGCGCGGCGAACAGTCTGGATATCAAGACCAGAGATCTCAAGACCAGAGATCTCAACACCAGAGACACGCGACGACAGCAACGCACTCTCGGAACACACCCATGCTCAAGCAACTCAGCTCCATCGGACTCCTCGCCACCGCCGGCCTCCTCTTCGCGGCCGCTCCCCAGGACGCGAACCTCAAGAACCTCAAGGGCGTCGTCAAGATCGACGGCTCCTCGACGGTCTACCCGATCACCGAAGCAGTCGCCGAGGAGTTCAACGCCGTGGCCCCGAAGGTGCGCGTCACCGTCGGCGTGAGCGGCACGGGCGGCGGCTTCAAGCGCTTCGTCGCGGGTGAGATCGACATCGCCGACGCCTCGCGCCCGATCAAGAAGAGCGAGTTCGACATGGCGGCCAAGGCGAAGATCGACTTCATCGAGCTTCCCATCGCCTTCGACGGCCTCACCATCGTCGTCAACCCGAAGAACACCTGGTGCACCTCGCTGACCGTGGCGCAGGTCAAGAAGATCTTCGGCGCCTCGGGCAGCGCGAAGACCTGGAAGGATGTCGACGCCTCGTGGCCGGCGACTCCGATCAAGGTCTACTCGCCCGGCACCGACTCGGGCACCTTCGACTACTTCAAGGAAGTCGTCGTCGGCAAGGACGGCGCGATCCGCAGCGACATGAGCGTCTCCGAGGACGACAATGTCCTCGTGCGCGGCGTGACGGGCGACGAGGGCGCGATCGGCTTCTTCGGTTGCGCGTACTACTTCGAGAACAAGGACAAGGTCCGCGCCGTCGGCGTCGACGGCGGCAAGGGCGCCGTCATGCCGACCATCGAGTCGATCGAGAACGGCTCGTACGCGCCGTTCAGCCGCCCGCTCTTCATCTATGTGAGCAAGGCCAGCGCCGACAAGCCCGAGGTGAAGGCCTTCATCGAGTTCTACCTCAAGAATGTCGCGCGCCTCGCCGCTGAAGTCGGCTATGTCAAGCTGCCGGACGCGGTCTACTCGAAGGTCGGCGCGAACTGGACGGCCAACCGCATCGGCTCGCAGTTCATCGACCCGAAGGGCGACCACATCACCGGCTCGCTCGCCGAGTTCTACAAGTAATCCGACCCCCCGCATCGCGGCGGCGAAAGCCGCCGCGATGTCTTTCCTGCGTTCCTGACAAAGTCCAAACGAAGGCCGAGCGCACCGCAAGCCGCAGGGCGGGAATCGCGGGTAGATTGCCCCGTCCCCGAGCCTCGGAACCTGCGACCCTGTGACGACCGCGCCGTCCAACCTCACGCCGATGACGGACCTGACCCGGCTCGGCCGACCGAAGTCGGTCGCCGTGCGGAAGTTCCGCGAGCGGCTGATCGTCGGATCGCTCGCCGTCGCCGCGACCTTCTCCATCTTCGTCACCACGACGATCCTCGTCGTGCTCGCGAGGGAGACGATCCTCTTCTTCCGATTCCCCGATGTCTCGCTCGGCGAGTTCTTCGGGAGCCTCGAGTGGAACCCGCTCCTCGGCGCCGAGAAGCACTTCGGCATCTGGCCGCTCGTGTCGGGCACCCTGCTCGTCACCGTGATCGCGGCGTCGCTCGCGCTGCCGCTCGGGCTCATCACCGCGATCTACCTGAGCGAGTACGCGGGCTCGCGCGTGCGCGCGGTGCTCAAGCCCGCGCTCGAGATCCTCGCCGGCATCCCGACGGTCGTCTACGGCTTCTTCGCGCTGATGTTCATCACGCCGGTGCTCCAGAAGCTCAACCCGACCCTCGAGGGCATCGGAACGCCCGAATCGCCCATCAGCTTCGGCGGCTACAACGCCCTCTCCGCCGGCATCGCCATGGGCATCATGATCCTGCCGATCGTGTGCTCGCTGTCGGAGGACGCGCTGCGCGCCGTGCCGCGAAGCCTGCGTGACGGAGCGTTCGCGCTCGGCGGCACGCGCTTCGATGTCTCGGTGAAGGTCGTCGTGCCGGCCGCGCTGTCGGGCATCGTCGCCGCGTTCCTCCTCGCGATCTCGCGCGCGATCGGCGAGACGATGATCGTCGCGCTCGCCGCGGGCGGCATGGCGCGGCTCACCGCGAACCCCGCCGCCGAAGTGCAGACGATGACCGGCTACATGGCGCAGATCTTCGGTGGCGACGCGCCCGCGGGCAGCGTCGAGTACCAGTCGAGCTACGCCGTCGGCGCGACGCTCTTCTGCATCACCTTCCTCCTCACCATGGTCGGCCAGTACATCCTGCGCCGGTTCCGCGAGGAGTACGACTGATGGCCGCAGCGCGCTCCGCCTCGACCCGACTGTTCCAGAACCGCGCGTTCCTGTGGCTCTGTCTCCTCGCGACCAACCTCGCCGTGCTCGCGCTCGCGATCCTCGTCGTCTCGATCCTGTGGCAGGGATGGGGAACGCTCGACTGGGACTTCCTGCGGAGCACGGCGTCGCGCAAGCCTGAGAACGCCGGCATCATCGTGCCGCTGTGGGGCTCGGTGTGGGTGTGCGCGATCTGCGGCCTCGTCGCGCTGCCGCTTGGCGTCGGCACGGCGATCTACCTCGAGGAATTCGCGCGGCGCACGCGATTCACCCGCATCGTCCAGACGAACATCCTGAACCTCGCGGGCGTCCCCTCGATCGTCTACGGCATCCTCGGCCTCACCGCCTTCGCGCGCATGTTCGGCGCGTTCGGGTCGGGCGCCGATGCGGGCATCGAGCTCGGCGACCCGGAGTCCCTGTTCTACCTGCGCCTTCCGTTCGGCTCGAGCGTGCTCGCGGGCGGGCTCACGCTCATGCTCGTGATCCTGCCGATCGTCATCATCTCGACGCAGGAAGCGCTGCGGGCGATCCCGCCTTCGCTGCGCGCGGGCGCGCTGGCGCTTGGCGCCACCACCTGGCAGACGGTGTGGGGCATGACGCTTCCCGCGGCCGTGCCCGGCATCATGACGGGCTCCATCCTCGCGATGAGCCGCGCGATCGGCGAGAGCGCCCCGCTCCTCGTGGTCGGCAGCGCGCTCTTCCTTCTCGCGACCCCCAACAACCTGATGAGCGACTTCTCGGTGCTCCCGCTCCAGATCTTCAACTGGGCGCAGCGGCCGCAGGCGGGATTCCACGATCTCGCGGCGAGCGCCATCGTCGTGCAACTCGTCGTGCTCCTCGCCTTCAACGGCGTGGCGGTCTTCATTCGTCAGAAACTCCAGAAGCCGCTCCTGTGAAACCTACGATGACGAGCGACCCCTCAAAGCCTGACTCGAGAAGGCCTGACCCCATGAAGCCCGACACCGGAACCCACGCCCCGACCGGCCCCAAGTCTGCCTCGCACGGCCTTGGCGGGCTTCCCGCGCCGGCCGTCGGACACGCCGCGGCGTCGGCGCCTGCATCGATGGCCATCACCGTGCGTCGCTTCTCGAGCTGGTACGGATCGTTCCAGGCGCTCAAGAACCTCGATCTCGACATCCCCGCGCAGCGCGTCACCGCGTTCATCGGGCCGTCGGGCTGCGGCAAGAGCACCTTCCTGCGGTGGATCAACCGCATGAACGACACGATTCCGAGCGCGCGCGCCGAGGGCATGCTCGAGCTGCACGGCACCGACCTGCTCTCGAAGTCGCTCGATGTGGTCGAGCTCCGGCGCAATGTCGGCATGGTGTTCCAGAAGCCGAACCCGTTCCCGAAGTCGATCTACGACAATGTGGCGTTCGGACCGCGGCTCCACAAGAAGTACACGCGCGCCGAGCTCGACCAGCTCGTCGAGCAGAGCCTGCGCCAGGCGTCGATCTGGAACGAGGTGAAGGACCGCCTGCACGCGTCGGCGCTCAGCCTCTCGGGCGGACAGCAGCAGCGGCTCTGCATCGCGCGCGCCATCTCGGTCGGACCCGAGGTGCTGCTGATGGACGAGCCCTGCTCGGCGCTCGACCCGAAGTCGACGCTCGCGATCGAGGAACTGATCGAGACGCTCGCCGACCGCTACACGATCGTGATCGTCACTCATAACATGCAGCAGGCCGCCCGCGTGAGCGACCAGAC
>CAIXEV010000558.1 GCA_903918555.1 uncultured bacterium
CGCGATGCGGAAATCATGGGTGCCAGCAGACTTCAGTCTGCTGAACGGAGGATGTCGGAGTCGACGGCTGGCACCCAGGATGTCGGTGTCACCACACCGAGCCGCGATGGTCGCGATCCTTCACGCGCGCGGCGCGATGATCGCCGCGAGCCGTCCGCTTGCCACGCCGTCGCGGCGGTAGCTGAAGAACCGCGCGCGGTCGGCGTAGGTGCACGGCGGCTCGGCGTCGATCGACTCGCGTGCGAGGCCTGCGCGCGCGAGCTGCAGCGCGACGGCGGCGACGAGATCGGCGTGATGCTTCGGCCCGTGCACGCCGGGCGCGACGACGCATGACGCGAGTTCGGCCGCAACCAGCGCATCGGCTACTTCCGGCCCGATCTCGAAGTGCCTTGACGAAATGCACGGCCCGACCGCCGCCACGCACGCGCGCACATCGGCGCCGATCGCGCGCAGCGCATCGACCGCGGCGGGCACGATCCCGCTCACGACGCCGCGCCAGCCCGCGTGCACCGCGGCGACATGCCCGCTCGACGGATCGGCGATCAGCACCGGCACGCAATCGGCCACGCGGATCAGCGCCGCGCACCCGCCGCGCGGACTCGTGAGCGCATCGGCCGGCACGCGCGCGGCGAGCGCGTCGGCCGCGCGCGCCACCGAGCAGCTGTGCACCTGGCTCAGGTCCGCCACGGTCGCGTCGCGCGCGAGCCCCGCCGCTGCGGCGAAGCGCGCATGGTTCTCGCGGATGTTCGCGTCGAGGTCACGCGGGTCGCCCGCCGGAATGCGCGCGTTCGCCTGCGTCGATTGAAGATTGAGCGTATCGAACGGCGCCACGCTGACGCCGCCATGCCGCGTCGAGAACGCATGCGCGAAACCCGCCCGCGCCAGCAGGGGGCTCGCAAGCGTCACGACGCCATCGGGGCTGGTCCGTTCGACGAGCACGCGCGGATATCGGCGCGAGAAGCCTGTTTGCATGAAGCAGGATGTCGCCGAGTCGACAGTAGACTGCCGAAATGCCCGCACAGGAAAGGCGCCCCGCGAGATCCCGCATCGTCATCGTCGTGCTTGCCGTCTGCGCGCTGGTCGTCCTGTCTGCGCTTGGATACCTCGCCCTCGCGCTGCACTACGAATCGCTGAAGCCGAATCCGAAGACAGACCGCCTCGCGGCGATGCTGGCGGAGCTGCCGCCGTGCCCGCCCGCGGAGTCGGCGTGGTACGCCTACATGGACGCGATGCATCCGCGCCATCTCGGTGAAGACGAGACCTCCGAGACGAACATGACGCGGACGGAGTTTGTGATCGACAAGGCCTTGCGGACACGGCTCGAGGACTCGTGGTGCCCCGTGCATGACGGTATCTTCTGGTCGGTCTACCACACCGCGGAGGCGGCGCAGACATCGCGCGAAGCGGTCGCCAGCGGAGCCGCCGGCGAGCTGATGACGGTCATGCTCGAGCGCTTCGCGCCCACCCGTGCGGCGCTTGTCGAGGCGAGCAAGGTTCCGGTGTTCGGCGTGCGCGCGCCGACCCGAAGCGATACGCGCTCGGTCGCCTTTCTGGGGGACGGCTTCATCAGTTTCTACCCCGAGTTTCCCGAGGCGGAGATCGGACTTGCCGAGACGCGATGGCTCCGGAACATCGCTGGAGTCCTTGAGTTCGACGCAACGCACGCGCTTTCCAACGGCGATGCCGAGCGGGCGCTCGTCGACATCGAGACGATCGCGCGGATGGCGCGGCACGCCGACGAGGTGCGGAGCCAGATCGGGCAGCTGCAGTCGCTCGCGCTCAGGGCAAAGGTCTGGGGATTGATCGGCGCAGGCGTGTCCCGACAGCCCGCGTTATGGAGCGATGCGCAGCTTGCACGGCTGGATGCCGCGCTCGCGTCGCTCGACGCGCGGGGCCATGAGCTCGACCTTGCGTGGGAGGAGGCGTACTTCGAGGCGGTCGCGTCGCGCTACTACTCTGATGACGGTGCAGGCGATGGCGTGCTGCGTTTCAAGGCGGTGCTGACCCCGATGCGCGACGAGTCGCTGAAGCAACCGTCGCCGTATTGGGGCACGGCCGTCACGCTCATGACGCCGTGGTATGTCTGGCGCGCGCCGTCGCGCGCGGAGCTCACGAGGGATTTCGAGGCGCATCTCGACTCGACGCGGGCACGCATGGCGAAGCCGCTCTGGAAGCGGCAGCGGCGGACTTCCGAGCGCTTCATCGAGGAACTCACCTCGCAGCCCTTGCGGCCCGTGTCGGATCCGGTCGGCGTGCCCGTCTTCAGCCGGCTGGATAGGGCCATCGATACCTTTGCGTGGACGGCGCATCGGGATGGTGCGCGGCTCGCGCTCGTGATCGAGCGTTTCCGCCGGAAGCTTGGGCGCATGCCCGAGACGATGGAGGAGCTGCTTGCCTTCGCACGCGAGCAGAAGCTCGAGGGACCGCCTGCCCCATGGGGGCTTGCGCCGCTGACGACCGACACCCAGAGCGGCAAGCCGTATCGCCTCGAGATCGTGGCGGCGGAGGACGGAAGCCCGAGCCAGCGGGTCGAGATCTGGAGCGATGGGCCGCAGGATCCCGAGCTTGCCGACGAACTGTGGACGACGGAGAAGGGTTTCCGCGTGGTTCCGCCGCATCCTCGAACCGGGGAGCGGGAGTGACGGGATTCGCGAACGAGCCGCCCGCCGCTATCCTGCGTGCATGGCTTCTCGCATCTTCCGCCGTCGGTCTGTGTGTGCATTCGCGCTCCCCATCGCGTGCGCGGCGGTCCTCGCCGCGTGTGGTGGGCCGGTCGGCGACTATCCGCCGCCGCCGCCGCCGTACGAGCCGCCTGCGGCTGCGATGGCGAAGGCGTCCGAGCCGAAGTTCCAGCCGCTCATCAAGGCGCTGGTCGCGCAGCGCAAGACCGCGCAGCAGCTCGCGGCGCTCAACGCCGCAAGCGGTGGCTCCATGAACGAAGAGCAGCAGGCGAAGTACAAGGAGCTCTTCGGCAAGGTGCTCGAGGCGTCGCAGAAGGTTGGCGCGATGGTGCGCGAGGCGCAGCTCACGGCCGAGGAGCAGGCCGCGTGGAACGCGATCAGCGCGCTCGACGACACGAGGCTTGAAGCGCTCGTGAAGTGATGCAAACGAAGGTCGTGCGCGGGGCGTGCTCGCCGCGCGCCGCTACTGCAGCTCTGGCCGCACGACGCCCGGCAGAAGGATCGTCGTCATGAAGCGGAACGCGGGACGGCTTCCCGTCTCGGTGACCGCGTGCAGCGGCGCCGCGCCGGGATTCGGCTGCATCGCCTTCTCGAGCTCCTCGTAGATGATGTTCGGCGCGTCGATCGAGCCGTCCATGTACGAGAGGTTCACGCGGCCCTTGTTCCAGAGCGCAGGCGTGTCGATCCAGAGTCCGCCCGAACCGGTCGGCGGCGCCACTTCGATCGCCCAGCCCTGGAAGTTGTAGCCAAACGCGTCTTCCTCGGCGATCGTCGCCATCGTGCGCGACGGCTGCGGGATCTGCGAGAGCGTGACGGTCTTGAACTGCGTGTTGCGGAACGGCTCGGGCGTGTCGACGCTCTCGAGGTCGGGGAAGTTGTACCAGTCGTCCGCGCGGCGGTAGTAGTCGTTGTCGCCAACGCCGACGAACGCGCTGAACGAGCCGACGACCACCGCGATCAGCATCGAAAGGATGCCGGTCAGGAAGGCGATGGTCA
>CAIXEV010000559.1 GCA_903918555.1 uncultured bacterium
CGGCCATTCGACCGCGCCGCGCGCAATCCGCGGGCGTCGACGCCCGTTTCGCGACATGTTCCCATTTGGAGTTCCCTGCATGCTCACGACGCTTCAGCCCCGCTTCAACGCCGTCACCACCGGCAACCGCATCGCGCTCCTCGCCGCAGCCGCCGCGCTTGCGTGCGCGCCCGCTGCGTTCTCGCAGTCGGTCACGCCCACCGTCACCGCGTGGACGCGCAACACCGGCGGCCAGACGGGCTACAACGGGATCCTCGCGAATGTGACGCTCGTGCGGCACTCGGCCGGATTCGTCTACCCGTCGTCGGCGGGCATTCCTTCCTACGCGATCGGCCCGTGGCCGGCGAACCCGAACATCCCGGCGAACCAGAACTGGGTGTTCAGGATCACGAAGACGCCCGTCGTCGCGACGACGCCGACCGCCACGCCGCTCGGCGTGATCGGCGTGCTCATCAACGGCGTGCCGTTCTTCAACGCGCTCGACGCGATGAGCTACAACAACCTGAACATCTGGCACCGCAACGCGATGTACTGGGAAGCCGCGAGCTTCGACGCGTGCAAGGGCCACCCCGCGCCCGGCGGCGTGTACCACCCGCACCAGTTCCCCGCGTGCGTGGCGCCGACGAGCGCGCAGCAGCACTCGGCGATCATCGGCTTCGCGTTCGACGGCTTCCCGATCTACGGGCCGTACGGCTACGCGAACGCCGACGGCACGGGCGGCATCGCGCGCATGCGCACGAGCTACCGCACGCGCGCGATCACGCAGCGCACCACGCTGCCCAACGGCACGCAGCTGCAGGCGAGCCAGTACGGGCCGGCCGTCAGCGCGACCTATCCGCTCGGCTCGTTCGTCGAGGACTACGAGTTTGTCGCGGGTCTCGGCGAGCTCGACGCCGCGAACGCGCGCTTCTGCGTGACGCCCGAGTACCCGAACGGCACCTGGTGCTACTTCTCGACGATCAGCGCGAAGGGCGCGACCGAGTATCCGTACCTCGTCGGGCCGCGGTACAAGGGCGTGCTCGTGACCGGCAACACGGGCCCGGGCGGCGGACATGTCACGCCGACCGATGCGCCCGTCACCTTCACGGGGTCGGCGTGCGTGGCGGACATCAACCGCGACCGCGTCGTCAACGGCGGTGATCTCGCCACGCTGCTCACGGAGTGGGCCGGCGGTGGCGGCGCGGCCGACATCGATCGCGACGGCGATGTGACCGGCGGCGACCTCGCGCTTATGCTGTCGGCATGGGGCACTTGCCCGTGACAAATGGGTTGGCGGCTTCGATCGCGCTTGCGATCGGCGTGCTGCCGACATCGATCTTTGCCGACGACTCCGATTTCGCGCGCGATGTCGCGCCTGTCCTCGCGCGTTGCTGCGTCGAGTGCCACCGAGCCGGCGGGCCGGGCGCGTATCCGCTCGAGACCCCGGCGCAGGTGAAGCGCGTGGCGCGCACGGTGCGTGCGGTGCTTGACGCGCGCTCGATGCCGCCGTGGCTGCCGGTCGAAGGTGTCGCGAGCGCGCCGCCGCGACCGAGCGACGCGGAGATCGCGCGCATCGCGGCGTGGATCGACGCGGGCGCGCCGATCGACGCGCGCACGGCGGACAAGCCGTTCGCGCCGCCGCGCGCAGCGGACACCGAGCGCGCGACGGTTGAACGCTGGCGCGTCGGCGAAGGCTGGTCGATCGGCGCCGCCGAGAGCCGCGTGATGCGCTCGTTTCAGTTCGTGCCTGCGCTCGAGGAAGACCTGCTCGTCGGCGGCTGGCGCGTCGTGCCCGACGCGCGCGGCCTTGTGTCGCTCGGGCTCATCTCGTCGGGCGACGCCGTGCTCGCGCGCGCGCTCGACGAGCGCGACGCGAGCATCGGCTTCAAGTTCACGGGCGACCTCGGCACGCGCCCCGCTGCGGCGCTCGCTGGCTTCGGCATCGACGGCCGCTTCGAGCTTCCGCGCGGCTTCGCCATGCGCGTGAAGAAGGGCGACGCGATCACCGTCGAGATGCACGCCGATGGCCGCGGACGCGTCGAGAGCGGCGCGTGCACGGTCGAGGCCCTTGCGCCGGCGGCCGGCGACGCGGCGCGCGCGCTGCGCGTCGTCGAGCCGTTCGTGGTGAGCGCGCAGGGCGCGGCACGCGAGCGCACCGACGGCGCCACGATCTCGTTCAGCATGCCGCCGCTCGAGCGCGCGCTCGACCTCGCGGCGATCACGGTTCGCCCGGGTCCGTATGGCGTGAAGGTGCTCCTGACCGCGCAGGACGCGGCGCGCGGCGCAACGCCCGGTGCAACGCCGCGCGTGCTGCTGCGCATCGACCGCTACGACATCCATCTCGACCGCCCCTACGCCGTCGAGCCGCCCGTGCGCCTCGCGCGCGGCACCGTGCTTGCGCTCGAGGTGACCGCCGAGAACGAGACGCTCGCGACGCGCTCGACGCCGCAGGCCGTGCTGCTCGTCGCGCCCGCCGATGAAGCGGTCGCCGCCGCAGCGCCTGCGCGCGAAACGGCCGCGCCACCCGGCGCGCCCCCCGTCGCGCCCCCCGTCGCGCCCTCAATCGGGCCGCTCGCGAGCGCGTTCGCCACCGCCGCGACGACCATCCCCACCGGCGCAGGCCAGCCCGCGCTCGTCTCGACCGAGCTCGTCACGGCGCCCGTCTTCCGCGAGGTGATGGGCTACGACGCCGAGCCGCGCACGGGCGCGACGGACGCGGCGGGCATGAGCTGGTTCGAGGCGGTCGAATTCGCAAACAAGCTGAGCGTGCGCCAGGGCCTGAAGCCCGCGTACCGCATCGAGTTCGAGCAGCGCGACGATGCGCGTCTCGTCGGCTGCGTCGTGTCACGCACCGATGGCGACGGCTGGCGCCTGCCCGACGAGCGTGAGTGGGACACGACCTTCGATGCGCTCCCCGCGATTCGCGGCGCGCTTTGGAACTGGACCGACACAGTCGACGGCACCGCGCGCGTCGTGCGCGGCGGCTGCTGGGCCGACAACGCAGGAACGCAGGGCGAGAGCGCGCGCAGCTCCGTCGCCCCCGCGACGCGCAGCGAGCTCTTCGGCGCACGCTTCGTGCGGCCGTTCAGCCGCTGCGGAACGCCGCCGTGAACGGCAGCGCGCCGCCCAGAGGGACGGCGCGCCGCTCGTGATGAAGTCGCTCGCGAACAGTCGAGCGATCAGTTGCACGGTCCCCACGCGTTGAGCAACCTGAGGAGATCCGCCGCGTCGACATCGCCGTCGTTGTCGATGTCGGCGAGCGGCGCGTTCGTACCCCAGCCGGAGAGGACGATCGCGAGGTCGGCCGGGCCGACATTGCCGTCGAGGTTGAGATCCGCCGTGCA
>CAIXEV010000560.1 GCA_903918555.1 uncultured bacterium
GTGCGCGTGCTCGACACAGAGGACATCCATCGTTGGCGCGAGGCGGCGGCGCATCCGGAGCTTGCCGCGTTCTTTGCCGACGCACGCGTCCGCATCGCCGAAGTCGTGCGCGCGCGGCGCCCGATCTGCCTCGCGTCGGGCGCCTGCTGCCGGTTCGAGGCCTACGGCCACCGCATGTATGTCTCGGGACTCGAGGCCGCCTTCGTGGTGGCCCGCATCGACGCCGCCCGCGCGGCGCGCGCGTCGAACCCGCTTCGGCTCTATGAAGTCACAGAGTCGCGTACGCGCGGCGACTGCCCGTACCTGCGCGCGGGCCTGTGCGGCGAGCACGAGGAACGCCCGCTCGGCTGCAGGATCTTCTTCTGCGACAAGGGCGCGGACGGCCGCGGCGCCGAATGGCAGAGCGCGCTGTATGAAGAACTCCACGCCGCGACGATCGCGCTTCACGAGCGTCTTGGCGTGCCCTACCGCTACATCGAATGGCGCGAGGCGCTGTCCCTCGTTGCGGGCTTAGAGCCCCGAGTTTCGTAGGGAATCCGCCTGCGTCGCTTGATCGCAGCAATCGGACGCATATACTTGCGTCTATACACCACGCCACTGCGAGACTCTGCATGCACGCCACACGCATCTTCATGAACGGCGCAAGTCAGGCCGTACGGCTTCCGGCGGAGTACCGCTTCGCAAAGCCCGATGTCTGCATCGCAAGGATCGGCTCGATGGTCGTCATCTTCCCGAAGGACGAGGCCTGGAACCTCTTCGAGTCGACGATCGGCTCTGCCAGCGACGACTTCAAGCGACCACCGCAGGGCAAGTCCGAGCGCGGGGCTGCGGCACTCGACCCGAGTCCGGTCCAGATTCCCGCGCCTACACGGGCGCGGGTCTATCGGAAGAAGGCGTCCGGCGCGTCCAAGGCGTCACCGAAGCAACAGAGGCGGTCTGCGTAGGCAGGCACGGGCGTGAAACTGCTTGAGGAGAGATTGGCTGGGAAACGATGGTGAAGGCCGCAACGCGATTCATGCTCGATACGGACTGCTGCATAGAACTGATGCGGGGACGAGCGCCGCGTGCCGTCCAGGCCCTCCGCAAGCTCGGGCTCGAGCATGTGCATCTCTCCGCGATCACCGTCGGAGAACTGCTCACGGGCGCCGCGCGGTCGAACAGCCCCCGCGAGAACTCGAGCCGCGTCGTCCGATTCTGTGCGAGCCTGCAGGTCGTCCCATTCGATGAGCGCGCAGCCGCGGCATACGCCAGCACTCGCGCAACGCTCGAGGCGCGCGGCACCCCGATCGGCCCACTCGACATGCTGATCGCGGGCCACGCCCTCGCGATGGGCGTCACGCTTGTTACGGGCAACACTCGGGAGTTTGGTCGGGTCGAAGGCCTCGCGATCGAGAACTGGCTGAAGCCGCACGCGTAGTGTCAATGCGCTAGTGAGGACACGGTCCCCAGGCGGCGAGGACTGTCGCGAGATCGGACCCGTTCACCACTCCGTCGCCGTCGAGGTCCGCCCCGGGATACTGCGAACCATTGGTGCCCCACGCGACAAGGATGATCGCGAGGTCTGCCCCGTTGACGGCGTTGTCGCGCACGATGTCGGCGGGACATGGCGGGGCGCACGTCTGCGAGACGACACTTCCACCCTCGTCGATGAACTGACCGCTGCCAGCAAACCTAGGCTCAGGGCACTCGCAGAAGCTGCAGAACTGAAAGCGCGAGACCGAGTCACCGTTGTAGGAGTGGACAGCGCTTGCAGCGCCGCCATTCAACTGGGCGAATTGGCAGCGAGTGAATCTCCCCCCTGCGACCACCCGTACGGCCGCGCCTCCGAGCGAACTGCTGCCTGCGAATGTGCAGTCTGTCGCTTGAAATGAGCACGCGTAGAAATCGATGTCTGCGGGAACCCACGGCCCTCCTCCCGCGCTGTTGTCCTGGCTGTTGCCAGTGAATATGCAGCGGCGAAGCGTCATGTTCAGTCCATGCGCAATCGACGCGCCCATACCGTTGCGCTCGAAGCGACAATCCTGCACGACGCTGTTGTCGCCAAACACCTCCAGCGATGCCCATCCCGAATTGTCACTGAACACGCAACGTTCGACTGTCTTCTTGCCAACGCCCCGAAGGCTTACGACAGCGTGCGAGTATGTGGACCCGCTCTTCGACACGGTCAAGTCGGACAACTCAAATGGGATCGATTCCTCATCTGGTACCAAGAGACAGCCCATGCCCTGCGGGGCGTGCCAGTACGTTGAGTCGCTTCCAGCGCCGCGGATGACGATCGCCTTTCCCCGAACCGTTACCCGTTCCACAAAACTTCCGCTGGAGAGGCGAATGATGTCACCGTCCTGGGCCGCGTCGATCGCGGACTGAATCGTCGGATACTCCTTGCTCGGAACCAGCCGATCCGCGCCATGCGCGCTTGCCGTGGCCGTCAATCCCACCAACGCCGCAGCCATCCATCGTCGCGCACGCATGTCGTCCACCTCTCGCGAAGGACCTTTGGGGCCGGCAGCGCGAAGACTTCCTCCGCCGACGAAGCCAGGCCCGTTGGCGAAAGAGCCGCGAACGGCCCCTCCGTGCAGAGCGGCTGACAGAATTGCGAGAAAGATCACGAGCGCCACGGTCGCCCGAGGCGGACGGATGCCCTGGCGTGCGGGCTTCGCCGCCGCCATTTCGGCCAGAAGCCGCCGTCTCGCGGCGCGGCCGCCGAAGTCGACGCGGGCCCGCTGCGGCTTCATCGCTCGAGCAGCGCCTCGAGCGCCTCGAGCTCCCGGCCGATCTCCGCCTCCGGCGTCCCTTCCTGGAGCAGCAACTCCCGCAGCGTTCGGCGGATACGAATCGACACCATGCGCGTCACCGTGCGGCCGTCCTCGACCGTGTAGCCCAGCGGCGGGCAGCACTCGGCGTAGGGGCGCCCGTCGATGATGTGGCGGGCGAACAGGTCCCAGGCCATGGAGCGCCCCTCGGAGACGAGCTCCGCCTGCACTGCGGTCGCGGCGTCCGAGAGCAGCGAACGGGCCCAAGCCGTCTCGAACGCCTCCTCCGCGCTCGGCAGGCTGGCGGTGGCCGCCGCAGCAGCGTCGAGACCGACGGTCTCGCGGTTTCGCCCAGCATCGCGGCGGATCCCCCGCGCGTGCAGCACCAGTCCGTTCATCATCCATCGACGCAGCCGCGTGCCGCTTTCGGCCCAGCGCTCGAGCCCGTCTGGGCGCTCGAAGAACGCCACGAAGAAGCCGTGGACGAGTTCGTCTGGCTCGGCGACCGTCCGCAGCGATGACCCCCGCGCGTAGGCGAGTAGCGGCTCGCGGTACCGCGTCATGATGTGATCGCGCCTCGCGGAGGAGCCCCCATGCCCCTCCGCGAGGCGATCAAGCAGCCATGTTTGCTCGGTTGTGGGAAAGTGATCCGTCTCGGACATGCGGCCGCCCTTCTCCATGCGACAACGGCGGCGCGGAGCGCACGAAAACTCTCAAAATCCGGTGAGAAATCAACCGCCGGTCTGCTGCTGGAAGTAGACCTCTTCCTTCGGCTGGATCAGGACGAAGCCCGAACCCTCGAACCGGAGCTGGATCGACTCGCCGCTGCCGCGTCCGAAGAAGGTCTTGAAGCTCACATCGGTGTGGATCTGGGGCTGGAGAGTCCCCGACCAGGCGACAGTCGCGTTCGGGTCGGTGAACACGGGCTGGCCGGGCCGCACCTCGAGGGCGAGCGGGTCGTAGTGCGTGGTGATGGCAAGCATGCCCGATCCCTCGAAGCGGACATTGAACAGTCCGCCCGCGAACATGCCCGCCATGCTGCGCATCAGCGTGATGTCCCACTTGAGCGACGGCTCGAACGCGAGCACATCGTTGCCGTTCACGAAGATCGCCTCGTTGTGCAGCTTGAGGATCGAGATCTTCTTCGCCTCGTCGGCGAGGTAGAGCTTGCCCTGCCCCTGCGCCTTCGTGAGCTGCGTGCCTTCGCCGCTCACCGCGCGCTTGAGGAACTTGCCGATCCCGTGCTCGAGGATGCCCTCGCGCGTGAACTTGACGGCGCCGAGGTACGCGACCATCGAGCCGGTCTTCGTCCACATGTCGCCGTTGAGATTGACCTCGAGCATGCGCTCGCTCTCGAGCTCGAAGAGCCCGTGCCCGCGATCGCGCTGGGCGCGGGCGCGCACGAACTCGGCGAGCGAGTACCGGCCAGCGCTGGCGTGCGAAGGGTCGAGCGGCGGGAGGACATGGCCTGGGGGCGGCGGCGGTGGGTGATGCATAGGGGCAAAATGTAGGCGGGAAGCGCCACGCTCGCTGCCTGCGATTCACTCTTCGCGATTCACCCCCCGGGCGCGCGATCGCCGTCGGTCAGCCCGATCGTGATCTCGACGAGGTTGTGGAGCGGGCCGCTGCCCATTCCCGGGCACGGTGTCCGCTGCTTGGTCTCCGCCCAGCTCTCGGGCGACTCGACGACCTCCGGCCACCACGGCCAGGTGCGGCACTGGCTCGGGCGCGCGCGGTAGATCCCACAGATCGCCTTGCCCGGCCGCGTCGTGCGATCGAGGAAGACGCAGTCGTGGCGCCCGTCGATCTTCAGTTCCTTCAGGCTCCGCCGCGCACCCAGGCGCCGCGTGTAGCGCTCGACGAACTCGGGCGTCGACAGCCCGACCTCCCGCGCCATCGCCTCCGCCTCCTCGGGCGTGAACCAGACAGCGCCGGGCGGACCCGAACAACAGTTGCCGCACTGGGTGCACTCGAAGCGCAGGCCGCCCGCGTACCAACGGGCAGCGCCGTCGCTCGGGCCTGCGTTCGGGTCAGTTGACCCCACCGCCGCCTCCGCCTGAGCCGGTCGGCCCGCGACGGGACGGCATCTCGCCAGGACCCGCCGGCGGCTCCTCGCCCCACGGCTCGATGTCGAGTTCGTGCATGGCCGCCCGACGGCGGGTCGGCGGCAGGCTCGAGAGCGACGGCGGACGATCGTCGAAGGCCACGCGGTCCATCGTGTAGACGGATTCGAACACCCACTGCGGGTGGTCGAGCAGCGCGTCCTCGAGCAGCTCCTCGGCCTGCGCGAGGCTGCCCGCCGTCATCCACACCGAGATGTACGCGCCGCGATCGGACTCGCCCTCGGAGCTCGTCGCCAGCACGATCGCGTGCCACAGCGTCATGCCGAGGTGCCGCCCCGCTTCGTCGACATTCGTCTCGCGGTCGACATTGAGCTCGAGCATCCAGCGCTCGCGCAGCACCAGCAGCAGTTCGTCGAGGTCGGGGGAATGCTCGTCGACAATCTCGAGCACATCGCGCGTGACGAGCGTCTCGCTGTCCTCGCGCGCGTTCGGCGGCTGTTCTTCCCAGGTCTCGGCGACTTCCTGCAGGCCATGCGTGGTCAGCATGGCCTCGACCTCCTCGCGCATCTCCGTCGGCACCGAGATGAGGATGCCCTTCCAGCTGTCGACGAACACATCGACCCACGGGTCCTCCGCGTTCGCGCCGACGCCGATCGTGACATCCTCGAGGAGAACCTCCTCGAACTCGTACCAGGTTCGCAGGAACTCGACGAGCGGCATCGGCTCCTCGCCGAGGTAGATGTCGACCGAGCGGTACGCGTCGCGCGAGCCGATCTCGACGACGGGGTTCACTTCCTTCGGCAGGAGATTGAACGCCGCATCGACGACCGGGCGGAGCCGATCATGGCTCACGACCGCGTGAAACACATAGGTGTCGGGCTCCTCGTCGGCGCCCTCCTGGTAGCGGACCGTATAGCCCTGGGTGGGCTCACGAAGGCTCGTCTCCGCAACGCCGAGCGGCAGTTGGTAGCCCCCGAGGGAGCGACGCTCGAGGTTCTGGCCGAGTCTGAACTCACGCATGGGCGCATCGTAGCGGGACACGCGCGCAAAAACGAAGCGAATCGCACGATCGCGCGCGATCGTCCTTCCCTCAATCCGTCCATCAATCCATCCATCAATCCATCCATCCCTCAATCACCGAGATACGCTTCGCGGACGCGAGGATCGACCAGCAGCTTCGCAGCGTCGTCGGTGAGCGTCATGCGTCCGGTCTCGAGGACATATCCACGAGTGGCGAGCTTCAGCGCCGCGCGCGCGTTCTGCTCGACGAGCAGGATGGTGAGCCCCTCGCGGTTGAGTTCGCGTACCGCCTCGAAGATGCGCGCCACCAGCAGCGGCGCGATGCCCATCGAGGGCTCGTCCATCATGAGGAGCCGCGGCTTCGACAGGATCGCGCGCCCGATCGCGAGCATCTGCTGCTCGCCGCCCGAGAGCGTTCCGCCGAGCTGCGCCGAGCGCTGCTTGAGGATGTCGAAGAGCGCGTAGACATGCTCGAGGTCGCGGGCGATGCCGTCCTTGTCGTCACGGCCGTACGCGCCCATCATGAGGTTCTCAAGCACCGTCATGCGCGGGAAGATGCGACGGCCCTCCGGAACCTGCACGAGACCGCGCCCGACGAGCTTGTCGGCGCGCACACCGCCGGAGCCGTCGGAGATCTTCTCGCCGGCGAAGCGGATCTCGCCGCCGCGAACCGGCACGATTCCCGAGATGCACATCAGCGTGGTGGACTTGCCGGCGCCGTTGCCGCCGATCAGCGTGACGATCTCGCCCTCGCGGACCTCGAGCGACACCTCGTGCAGCACCTCGACCGAGCCGTAGCCCGCCACGAGGCCCTTCACGGAGAGGAGCGGTTCCGCGCTTCCCTTCGATCCACTCATCCGAGGTCCTCCTTGCCGAGGTAGGCCTCGATGCAGCGCGGGTCGTTCTTGATCTCGTCGGGCGTGCCTTCGGCGATCTTCTCGCCGTACTGGAGCACGGCGATCCGGTCGGAGATTCCCATGACGACGCGCATGTGATGCTCGATGAGCACCACCGTCGTCCCACGCTCGCGGATCGCCTTGATGAGCCGCATGAGGTCGACCGTCTCGGTCGGATTCATGCCGGCGGCCGGCTCGTCGAGAAGGATCACATCCGGCTTCGATGCAAGCGCGCGGGCGATCTCAAGCCGACGCTGGTGGCCGTAGGGCAGGTTGCCTGCAGCCGTCTCCGCCTTGTCGTCGAGCCCGACGAACTCAAGCAGCTTGAGCGCGTCGGCGCGCGCGGCGCCACGCTCGCTCACGGCGCCGGGAAGCCGCAGCAGGCCGCCGAGCATCCCGCTCGAGAGGCGGCGGTCCATGCCGACGACGACATTCTCGACGAGCGACAGCTCGGGGAACAGACGGATGTTCTGGAAGGTGCGCGCCACGCCCGCCGAGGCGATCACATCGGGCGTGCGGCGCGTCCGCGACCAGATCACGAGGCGGCCAACCGTTCCGAGCGCGAGTCCAAGCAGGATCGGAAGCCATGTCCCGATGAACCCGCCGCCGAACAGCGTCTCGAAGAAGGCCTTCAGCGAGGTTCCCCACGGAAACGCCTGCTGGAACTGGTAGAGCTCGAGGATCGACTTCTCCCAGATCGTCTCGACGCGGACGAGCACGGCGAGTCCAAGCCCCGTGGCGAGTCCCGTGCCCAACGCGCCGCCGACGACGCTGCCCGTGAGCGCCCGACGCGGATCGCGCCCCGACACCTGCACGGCGCCCTCGGTCGGCTCGTACACGCCCGTGATCGCGTTGAACAGCGTGGTCTTGCCTGCGCCGTTCGGGCCGATCACAGCGGTGATCGAGCCGCGCATCACATCGACCGAGACATCCTTGACGGCGGTCAGGCCGCCGAAGCGCATGGTGACGCGCTGGACGGAGATCAACGGCGCGCTCACTTCCGCACCGCCTTCCGCGAATGGATGATGCCGTCGGGCCGGTAGCGCATCATCAGGACGAGCGCGAGGCCGAAGATCAGGTACTTGTAGTTGTCCGGCGATGCGAAGACGCTGCCGGTCGAGCCGATCCCGTTCCGCTGCAGCGCCTGCGTCAGGTTCGGCAGGACCACATTGCTGAGGCCGACCATCACGATCGCGCCGACGAGCACGCCCGTGATCGAGCCGATGCCGCCGACGATCACGATGCAGAGCGCGAGGATCGAGACCTGGAAGTCGTAGTTCGCAGGTTCGCCCGTCGACGAAAGCAGGCTCGCGAACATCGCCCCCGCCATCGCGGCGAGCGCGGCGCCCATCGCAAAGGCCTTCAGCTTCGCCTTGTCGGGCTCGATCGCCATGCAGCGCGCGGCGAGTTCGTCCTCGCGGACCGCGAAGAGCTGGCGGCCAAGCCGGCTGAACTCGAGGTTGCGCGCGAGGTAGACGACGACCGCGAGGATCGCGAGGTAGAGATAGAACCAGCGGACGGGCGTCTCGCTCGACACCACTCCGAAGAGCGACGGAAGCGGCAGCCACGGGGTCGGGAGCGGATTGATTCCCTGCGTGCCCTTCGTGATCGGCTCGAGGTTCTTGAGCGCGTCCTGCACGATCTCGCCGAAGCCGAGCGTCACGATCGCGAGGTAGTCGCCGCGCAGGCGCAGGGTCGGGGCGCCGAGCAGGAAGCCGGCGAGCGCGCCGACCGCACCCGCACGCAGGATGCCCGGCCAGAAGCCGATCTGGAACGGATAGATCTCGCAGGTCGCGATGCCGAACGCGTAGGCGCCGATCGCCATGAACGCGCCGATTCCGAGGTTGAGAAGCCCGGTCCAGCCGACGACGATGTTGAGGCCGAGGCCGAGGATCGCGAACACGATCACGGTGCGCATCTGCGCGCTCAACTGCACCGACGGCATCGCGAAGTCAAGCAGCGGCACGAGCGCCAGCCCGCCAAGCAGGAAGAGCTGGCCGCGCGAGAAGAGCCCGACGCGCGAGGAGTCGGCCGACATCAGACCTTCTCCCGCTGCTTGAGCCCGAGCA
>CAIXEV010000561.1 GCA_903918555.1 uncultured bacterium
CCCTCGATGAAGGTCCGCGCAAGCGCGATCGTGAGAAGCGACGCACCCCAGCGCGCCTGCGTCTCGGGCGACCACGCGGGCATGGCGTCGTCGGACGCGCGCCCGCGCCAGGTGCCGCGCTCGAGCATCGCGCGCGAGCCGTCGCCCGAACTCGGCACGCCGAACCCCGTGACGAAGATCGGGAGCTCGCGGCCGACATAGCCGTCAAGCAGTCCCGCGGTCGTCATCAGGTCGCGCGCGGGATCCGCGCCGCCGCCCTGCGTGAATCGCACGCCCGCCGCGGTGAGGTTGAGGTTCGCGGCGACGAGCCCCTGCAGGAACGAGGTCGGCCACGCGGTGCCCTTGGCGCCGCGCCAATGCTCGGCCGCGGGCGACTGGAGCTCGACCACCACGCGCGCGGCGCGCGCCACATCGCGCACGGCGACGACCGCGGTGCGCGTGAGATCGACCATGCGCTCGATCCCCTCCTCGTGCCAGCCGGCGCAGTTGGCGCCGCTTGTCACGATGAAGATCGGCGTGGTCGCGCCGTAGCGCTCGGCGAGCGCGCGCGCCTGCTTCCACACGAGCTCGCGGAACCTCTTCGCGTCCGCGCGCGCGGCGAGCGCGTGCGGCGGCAGCGCGTTGGGCTCGCCATCGGTCGTGCCGAAGTCGATCAGCGGCCCGAGGACGAGCGGCTTCTTCTCCTGCACGCACCACGACGCCCACGCGTCAATGGCGCTGAAGTCGCGCTTGCCTTCCTTCTTCTCGATGAGCGTCCACGGCGTGCGGAGCGCGATCACATCGAATCGCTTCGCGGCGGCCATGCTCGCCGGGTTCGGCGGCGTCGCGGGGTCGACGCAGACGCCGAGCGTGGTCGAGCTGACGGCCTTGCGGCGCGCGCGGCGCGAGACGAGGTGCCCCGCGTGACGGAGCGCGAGCGCCTCGCCCGCATCGAGGCCAAACGCAATCGCTCGGCGCGCGAGGCGCTCGGCCTCGAGCGGATCATCGCAGCGCAGCGCGTCGCGGAAGGTCGCGCGCGCCGACTCCCAGAGCTCGATCGCCTCCTTGGCGAGCGCCGGGTTCCACATCTGCCAGGTCTCGCATTCCTCGACGAACTGCTTGATCATCGAGCGCGCGATCTCGATGAAGAGGTCGTAGGGCTTCTCGCGCGCCGGGAGGAAGCAGGTCTGGAGGACGAGCCGCCCGGCCGCGCCCACATCGACGAGGAGCGCGAGCCCGATCGGCGTGTCGCTGGCCGGCTTCGCGTAGATCGTGTCGCCGACCTGCTTCCACGCGCCGCGGGCCGGTCGGCCGTCGGTTCCGATCAGGAAGCACGACGACATGCTCCAGCGGCCGTCCGTCGAGCCATTGCCGCCATCGCGCGCGGGCGTCGGCGGGAGCAGCCTGTCGGGGCCGGCGGGATCATGGATGCGGAACTGATGCACGGGCGGGCGATCGAACGGCGTGGTGCGCTGCTGAACGGGAAACGCGGCGTCGGCGGCGGAGTCGGCAAAAATACGCGTGCCCGCCGCCGGCATTGCGGTGCGGGCATCGTCTTGGTTGCGAGCGGCCTCAGACCGCCCGCGCGGAGTGTACCCTGCCTGCGGATGGCCTCCCAAAGTTCCGCAGTTTCTCCGAACGCTTCGCGCGACGCCGTGTTCCGCACCGACCTCCCGCTTCCCGGGCGGCGACAAGGCAAGGTTCGCGATGTCTACCGCACCGCCGCGCACCCCGCGTCGCCGCTCCTCATCGTCGCCACCGACCGATTGAGCGCGTTCGATGTGGTGATGCCGACTCCCGTCCCCGGCAAGGGACGCTTGCTCACCACCATGAGCCTCGGCTGGTTCGGCTTCCTCCGCTCGCGCGGGCTCGTCGGCGACCATGTGCTCGGCACCGATCTCTCGTCGGTCGAAGGCCTCTCCGACGCCGACCGCGGCACGCTCGCGGGCCGCTCGATGCTCTGCCGCGCCGCCAAGGTGGTGCCGATCGAGTGCGTCGCGCGCGGCTACCTCGCCGGCAGCGGCTGGGTCGAGTACCAGAAGTCGGGCACCGTCTGCGGCATTCCCCTGCCGGGCGGCCTGACGCAGTGCGCGCGGCTTCCAGCGCCGATCTTCACGCCTGCGACCAAGGCCGAGGAAGGCCACGACGAGAACATCTCGTTCCGCCACGCGTGCGAGCTCGTCGGCACCGACCTGATGACGCGCCTGCGCGAGCTGACGATCGCGATCTACGAGGCCGCCAGCGACTACGCGGCCGAGCGCGGTGTGATCCTCGCCGACACCAAGTTCGAGTTCGGCTTCGCGCTCGGTTCGGACGGCGAACCGACCGACGAGCTCATCCTCGTCGACGAGGTCCTCACGCCCGATTCGTCGCGCTACTGGCCCGCCGACGACTACGCGCCCGGCCGCGACCAGCAGAGCTACGACAAGCAGTTCGTGCGCAACCACCTGCTTGGCCTCGTCGCCGATGGCAAGTGGAACAAGGAGGCCCCCGGCCCCGAGCTTCCCGCCGATGTGGTGAACGCCACGGTCGCGCGCTACGAGGAGGCGCTTGCGAAGCTCGCGCTTCCCGCCTTCGACGCGCGGTCGGGCGGAGGCCGGCGATGAGCGCGAAGATCATCGACGGCAAGGAGCTGAGCGCGCGCGTCCGCGAGAATCTCATCGCGCGCATCAAGGCCGCCGGGCGCCCCGCGCGCCTCGACGCCGTGCTCGTCGGCAACGACCGCGCGGCCGCGATCTACGCGGAGAACCAGGCGAAGACCTGCGCGGCGGTCGGCATCGACTATCGGCTGCATCGCCTGCCTGACGGCGCCGTGTACGACGACATCGCGGGCCGCATCCTCCTCCTCAACACCGAGGACGATGTGCGCGCGATCATGCTGCATCTGCCGCTTCCCGCGGGCGTCGATGTCGAGCGCATCCAGTCGCTCATCGCGCCTGAGAAGGATGTCGAGGGCGTGAACCCCGCGAACATCGGCAATGTCGTCTACGGCCGCCGCAGCCTCGTGCCCTGCACCGCGCTCGCGTCGGTCGAGATGATCGAGTCGACGGGCGTCGAGCTCCGCGGCTCGCGCTGCGTGATCGTGGGCGCGTCGAACATCGTCGGAAAGCCCATCGCCGTGCTCATGATGCGCGCCGAGGCCACGGTGATCTCGACGAACAAGTTCACGCGCGGGATCGCCGACATCACGCGCTCGGCCGATGTGCTGGTCGCGGCTGCGGGCGTGCCCGGGCTCATCAAGGGCGACATGGTCAAGCCGGGCGCGGTCGTCATCGATGTCGGCATCAACCGCATCGCGGGCGCGGACGGCAAGTCGATCACGGTCGGCGATGTCGCGTTCGACGAGGTCCGCGAGGTCGCGGGGTGGATTTCCCCGGTTCCGGGCGGCGTCGGCCCCATGACGGTGGCGATGCTCCTCCGGAATACCGTCGACGCGGCGCTGCGATAGGCGAAGCCTCGGGTAACTCGGGTAGCATGGCGGGACCGAAAGGACCCTTCCCACCATGACCACTCTCGCAACGACCACGCTCGCAGTCCTCCTCCTCGCCTTCCCGCAGAACGCCGCCAAGAGCGTCCCCGCGACGCCGATCAAGGCAGCGCCCGCCGCGCAGGACGCGCCGAAGCGCGCCGAGGCTCCCGCGCCCCTCAAGCTCGGCGACCCCGCGCCTGCGTTCAAGGTCGACGAGTGGGTGAAGGGCGAGAAGTTCGACTCGCTCGAGTCGGGCAAGGTCCATGTGCTCGAGTTCTGGGCGACCTGGTGCGGCCCGTGCATCACGGCGATCCCGCATCTCACCGAGCTCCAGAAGAAGTACCCCGATGTCCGCTTCGTCGGCGTCGCGTCGAGCGAATCGGGCTCCGACGAGGCCGCGAAGCTCGCCAAGGTGAAGGAGTTCGTCGATGGCAAGGGCGACACGATGGCGTACCGCGTCGTCTATGTCGGCGACCGCTCCAAGATGAGCCGTCCGTGGATGGAGGCCGCAGGCCAGTCGGGCATCCCCTGCACCTTCATCGTCGACGCAAGCGGCCGCGTGGCGTGGATCGGTCACCCGATGTCGATGGACAAGCCCCTCGAGCAGATCGTCGCGGGCAAGTACGATGTTGCGAAGGCCGCAGCCGAGTTCGAGCAGGGGCGCGCGGCCAAGATGGCGCAGCGCGCGATCTCGATGGCGATCCGCACCGCGCAGCAGTCGGGCGACTGGGGTCCGGTGGTCGACGCCCTCAAGGCCGGCCTCGAGAAGACCCCGAGCGACGCCATGCGCATGAGCGCGGTGCAGATCCTCGCCGGCCCGGCCAAGCGCCCCGCCGATGCGTGGGGAATCGCCGAGGAAATCCTCCGGAACCAGGGCGACGACGCGATGTCGATGAACCAGCTCGCCTGGCTCATCGTCGACCCGCAGGGCGGCGTCGCCGAGCCGAACCTCGAGATCGCGATGCGCGCCGCGAAGCGCGCGTGCGAGCTCACCAAGAACGAGGACGGATCGATGATCGACACGCTTGCCCGCGTTCACTTCGCGAAGGGCGATGTCGCGCGCGCGATCGAGCTCCAGAAGCAGGCGCTCGCCAAGGCGCCCGAAGGCCCGATGAAGAAGGAAATGGAAGGCACGCTCGCCGAGTACGAGACCGCGCTGAAGAAGGGCTGAGCGCAGCCGCAGCACGGGCGCGGCGACCGCGCTGAAACCACATCACGGCATGCACGAGGCGGGCGCACACGCGTCCGCCTCGTTATTCTTCCGCGACCGTGACCGAACCGCAGCCATTCGCCACTCCGATCCTCGCCGGCGCGCGCCGCCATGTCGTGGTCGTCGGCGCAGGCATCGTCGGCGCGTCGACCGCGTGGCACCTCGCGAAGCGCGGGTTCGATGTCACGCTCCTCGACCGCGAGACGCCGCGCGCGATCTCCGACGGCGCGAGCGGCGGCAACGCGGGGCTTCTCTCGATCGGCCACTATCCGCTCACGCGGCCGGGCGTCTCGATGCGCGGCCTCAAGTGGATGTTCTCGCGCACGGCGCCGCTCTACATCAAGCCGCGGCTCGACCGCGAGCTCGTCGAGTGGCTCTGGAACTTCCACCTCCACTGCAACAAGCGCCACCTCGACCGCTGCATGGAGGTGCTCTGCGCGATGGGCTGGCAGACGCTCGATGTGCTCGAGGGAATCATCGCCGACGAGGCGATCGAGTGCGACTACGCGCGCGACGGCTGGCTCGATGTGGTGATGAAGCCTGAGAACATGGCGCACGCCGAGGCCGAGGCGAAGAGCCTCGAGAGGTTCGGCTACCGCTGGGAACGGATCGACGGCGACGAGCTCCGCCGCCGCGACCCGTGCTTCAAGGCCGAGGTCGCGGGCGCGATCCACATGAAGGACAGCGCGCACTGCGCGCCGAACGACCTCATCGCGGGCCTGATCCGCGCGCTTCCGAAGCATGGCGTCGCGCTGCGCTTTGACGCCACGGTGAAGAGCTTCCGCAAGATGCCCTCCGGCAAGGTGACGGGCGTCGTGCTCGAGTCGGGCGAGACGATCGCGGCCGACGCCGTCGTCCTCTGCGCGGGCGTGTGGAGCGACGCGCTCGGCCGCCTCGCGGGCGTGAAGATCCCGATGCAGGGCGCGCGCGGATACCACCTGCAGTTCGACTATCCGGACGAGGACGCGCCGCCAAGCCCGTCGACGGGCATGGTGCTGCACGAGACCTTCGTCGCGGTGACGCCGATGCTGCGCGACGGCAAGCGCCAGCTGCGGCTTGCGGGCACGCTCGAGATCGGCCCGCTCGATCAACCCTGGATGCGCGAGCGCCTCGGCATGCTCCTCAAGGGAACGCACGCGTATCTCGAGGGCCTCGACCGCCTGAAGCCCGCGTCGGAATGGGCCGGCTACCGCCCCTGCACCTCGGACGGCATGCCCGCGATCGGCGGCGTGCGCGCGAAGCCGGGACTCTTCGTCGCCACCGGCCACGCGATGATGGGCATGACGCTCGGCCCCGTCACCGGCAAGGCGATGGCGCAGATCGTCGCGGGCGAGAAGCCCTGCTTCGATGTGTCGATGTTGGATCCGGCGCGGTTCTGAGCAGCCGCAACCGCTCAAACCACGGGGTGCCCTTGGACGAAATCCAAGGGGCGAGCGATGTCAGCCGTCGACTCCGTGCCGCGCGGCGCAGCGCCTCATCGCCGCCTGCGGGTCGACGCAAGCGGCGCGAGGGCGAGCAACGCCAAGGCTCCCGCAGCAGGTGCGGGGATGGGTGTCCCCCACGCGAAGCTCTTGGTGTAGGAGGTCGTGTCGCCGCCAGGCCAGGGGTCGCCGACGCGCACGCCGATTCTGACGATCTCCCGATCCGATGTCACGCCATAGAAGACAGGGTCGAGCACGTAGTCGAAGGGCATGTCGCCAAGGAAGATGGTCTCTTCTCCTCCTCCCGCGAAG
>CAIXEV010000562.1 GCA_903918555.1 uncultured bacterium
AGTAGACGATCAGGCCGGTCACGAGGAGCGGCACCGCGGCGAGGTAGCACGCCACGCCGCAGAGCGCCTCGCGCACGATGCCGCGGCCACAGTGGAGGCCCAGCGCTTCGCGGAGCTGCGCTGTCGTCAGGCCGCGCATCACCGGATAGGCGAGCGCCACCAGCGAGCCGAAGAACGCCACCGCACCGACGAGGAGCGAGAGGTGGACGCCGCGCGGCGTTCCTTCGAGCCCGAGCGTGTCGACGAGGATCGAGCCGACCCACGCGCCGAGCAGATTCGTGCCGAAGAACACGACCATCCAGATCGCAAAGGTCTCGCCGAGAATGAGCGCGACGCGATGCCGCGACGGCTCGTCGAGCGAACCGCTCGGCGCAGGCGCGGGCTTCAGCACCTTGACGATCATCAGGACAAGGACGATCAGGCCCGCGCAGAAGACGAGCGCGTACCAGGCGACGGCGCCGAGCAGCACCAGCGCCGTCCGCGTTGCCTCCGAGCCGGCGGCGGGGTCGTCGCACGCGATCCGGCCGAAGTAGCCGAGCTTCGAACGCACCGTGGCACGCTCTTCCTCGTCCGCGATGAATCGATCGTGCCCGGTCTCCGCGCCGGTCATGTGCCCGAACGCGCGTTCCTCAAGCACCGAGACGGCCGCGTCACGAAGCGCACGCTCGGAATCGGTCGCTGGCTCGAGCTCCTTCGCGTTCTTGACGCCGGCCTCCCAGCCCTCGACCTCGCCGACGAGCACCGAGTAGCCGAGGCGCTCCGCGAACAGGTCCGACTCGCGCAGCGGCTCGGCGTTGCGGAGGATGTCCGCAGGCTGAACCGCCGGCGACATGGCGCGAAGGCCATTCATCGCCATCACGATCTTCGCGCTCATCTCGGACTCGAGCCCGACCGGCGCAACTTCGGTCTGCGCCGGCTGCGTGCCGTCCTCGGGCTCGGGCTCGTGGCGTTCGCGCTGCAACCACATCGCAGCGATCACGGTGCAGAGAATCGCGAGCCAGGTGAAGCCGAGGCGGGCGGAGAAACCCGAAGGCGGAACGCTCTGCGGCAAAGTCGGTGGCTGCATTGGGTTACCTGTTATTGGACGCGGACGCGTCTCAGACGAACAACGCGCGGGTTTCATCGACCAAGACTTGGGCTCCATGCTAGGAATTGGCGCTGTCCGGATCGCCGCCCGACCTCGGTTGATCTTGACACCAAACGGTGGATTGGTATCCTCGGCGATTCTCCGCACGGCGATCCGTGCCCACCTTTGCTGCCTCTCCCTCGAGCCACTCGCGGGTGAGCGGAACAACTCTGGATAGACCATGCCCCGTCAGACCTACATTGCGAAGCCCGGCGAGATCAAGACCGTGTGGCGTCATGTCGACGCCGAGGGCAAGACCCTTGGTCGTCTCGCGACCGAAGTTGCCACCGTTCTCATGGGCAAGCACCGCCCTGAGTACACCCCTGGCGTGCTCTCGGGCGACGCCGTGATCATCACCAACGCATCGAAGGTCGTCCTCTCGGGCCGCAAGCTCGATCAGAAGACGCGTCGCCGTTGGTCTGGCTATCCGGGCGGCCTCAAGATCCGCTCGTACCGCTCGGAGATGGAGTCGAACCCGACCCGTCTCGTGTCGGAGGCGATCCTCCGCATGATCCCGAAGGGCCGCTACGGCCGCTCGCTCCACGCACGCCTCCGCGTGTTCGCCGGCGCGACCCACACGCACTCCTCGCAGGAGCCGGTGGCGTTCGACAGCCCGATCGCCCGTCACGAGATGCCGGCCGAGAAGCCCGCTTCGACCGTGAAGGCCGCGCGCCAGAAGTCGGCGCCGCGCCGCGCGAACAGCCGCGCCGCGAAGTAATCCTCATTCTCCATCGATCTTCACACCACCTGACGACCGAAGCACCTTGCGCGAGCTGAACATCTCGCGAAACCAACGAAAGACGCCATGACCGAAGCGACCACGACGACCACTGCCCCGACCGCCACGCGCATCCTCCGCGGCCCCGACCAGAAGGGTTGGTTCTGGGGTACGGGTCGTCGCAAGACGGCTGTTGCGCGCGTGCGCGTCAAGGGCGGCACTGGCGCGATCGAGGTCAACGGCAAGGACTTCGCCGAGTTCTTCGTCGAGGAGCGCGATCGTGGCACGATCATGAATGTGCTCGAGAAGACCGGCCTCAAGGGCAAGGTCGATGTCAAGGTGAACGCGAACGGCGGCGGCACGACCGGCCAGTGCGGCGCCACGCTGCTCGGCCTCGGCCGCGCCGTGATGAGCTTCGACTCGACGCTTGAGCCGATCCTCCGCGAGAACGGCTTCCTGAGCCGCGACTCGCGTAAGGTCGAGCGCAAGAAGTACGGCCAGTCCGGCGCCCGTCGCCGCTACCAGTTCAGCAAGCGCTGATCGTGCCTGGGTGGTCGCCTCTGCGGCGGCGCTCGGCATGGAGTGGTCGCCGC
>CAIXEV010000563.1 GCA_903918555.1 uncultured bacterium
GGGAATGGGCATTGGTATGCGAAGCACCCCTCGTCGGTGCCTACCGATTGGAACTTGATTGTGTCAGTCGCGCGATCACAAGGCGCAGAGCTCATCGCGATCTCAAGCGCTGCCGAGCACGCGTTCGTGGCAAACGCGTTCGGCTCTGTCGTCATTGGCCTTCGCGCGACTGCGGGAAGCACGGTGTTCACTTGGTCCAACGGCGAACCCGTCGTCTTCTCAAACTGGGGCGTAGCTTCGTGCCCAAACGGCCCTTATCCGAACAACTCGGTCGTGGCGGACAGACTCGTCTTTATGATCCGCTATGACTGCGTGGGGCAGGCTGGACTCGTCCCTTCCTGGGATGACTACCCGCCGAGCGAGTTAGGTCCCACCATCGATCGCATAGGCTTGGAATGGTCCGCCGACTGCAACAACGATGGGCTGGTCGACTACGGCCAGATCCGCACGGGCGACCTCCCCGACGCGAACAACAACAACATCCCCGACTGCTGCGAGCAGGGCGTGTCGTGCAGTCCATGCGCAGCCGACATCGTCCGCGACGGCGTCGTCAACGGCATCGACCTCGCGGCCGTGCTCACCAACTGGGGCACCGCAGGCGGCTCGCTCAACGCCGATGTGAACCAGGACGGCGTCGTCAACGGCTCCGACCTCGCGGTCGTGCTCGCCGGCTGGGGCCCGTGTCCGTGACGAAAGACCGCGGATTCCCGCGTCCCCCGCTGCCGATCACCGCTCCGCGCGCGGATCACTTTCCCACGACCGCGCTCACGACCCTCATGCACGACCTGCGGACGATGCTGCTCGACGGCGCGCAGCCACGCGTGTCGGCAGCGCACGCACAGCTCGCCGACACGATCATGTCGCGCTACGCGGCGCCGCTCGAGGCCTACGCGCGGGGCTCGACGCTGCGCGAGATCGCGGAGCCCGCCGACCTCGTGCACGGGTTCTTCGCAAGCGCGCTCGCCGACGCCACCTACTTCACGCGCTACCAGGCGAGCGGCATGCGCATGCGCCGATGGCTGATGAACGGCCTGCTGCTCCACGCCCGAAGCGTCGCGCGTGACCGCGCACGGGCCGCGCGGCGCGAGGGCGCTCCGCTCGAGACGGCGCTCGGCGCGCAGTCGGTCGAGCCGACGGCCGAGGCTGCGTTCGACCGCGCTTGGGCGCTCGCGATCCTCAGCGAGGCGTGCGCAACCGTCGAAGGCGCGCTGCTCGCCGAGGGGCGCGACCGCGCGTGGACGGTGTTCCGCCGGCACGCGATCGACGGCCGCAGCTACATCGACCTCGAGTCCGAGCTCGGTCTCGGCCGGCAGCAGATGGCCGACCTCGTGCGCGGCGTGACCAAGCGCATCCGCGCGCGCATGCTCGAGCTGCTCGAGAGCGAAGGCGGCGACGCGGCGGAGGAACTTCGCGATGTGCTCCGGCTCGTGAGCTGACGCGACGCCGCGGGGCGGATGTCGTTCAACAAAATCGAACGACTCTTCTTGCGTTTGTTTCGTTTGCTGCGTATGCTGCGTCCATGACCCGCAAGCAGACGAACAGCCAACCGAGCGCGCGCAGCCGAAAGCCTGGCCGACAGGAGGCGGCTCCGCGCGATTCCGCGCCGTCCGACTTCGGCAAGCTCGGCGCTGCCATCCGCCGCACGCGCGCGACCGGCCGGCCCGTCTTGATCGCACTGCCGAGATCCCCAAATCCCGTCCCGCTCCCCGATGCGATCGCCAGGCTCTTGGCAGATGCCCTCGATGCGTTCGCCCGCGGGCATCGTGTCGAGCTCGCGGTTCAGACTGCTCCCGCCA
>CAIXEV010000564.1 GCA_903918555.1 uncultured bacterium
GCAGCCATGACACGAACGACGCCGTTCCCGCGGAGCGGTCGCCTTCGGCCTGCGCGCTCGTCGCGCTGAAGTACGCGCTGTCGAGATCGCCGCGCGCGGCCTGGCTCGCGGCGATGACGAAGACCGCATCGACGCTCGGCCGCGGGCCGCTCGCAAGTTGCGCAAGCGAACGCTCGAGCGCGTCGAGCCGCGCGACGAAGCGCGGGTCGCCCGAAGTGCGCAGGATGCTCGACGGATCGCGCAGGAACGCCTCGCGCAGGATGTCCGACGCCCACGCCGTCTCGCCGCGGAACGCGCGCGCGAAGCCTTGGCCGACGAACCACGCCTGCTCGCTCGGATACGCGGCCGCGAGCACCGCGAAGCCGTCTTCCGCGTCGTCGTCGTAGCCTTCCGCGAGGAAGGTCCACAGCGCCGACGGATTCGGCAGCGACGGCTGCGGCGGCGGAACCTGCACCACCACCGGCTGCGTGTAGACGATCGTCGAGCAGACGAACGGCGAATAGCTGTAGCACGGCGTGTACACGGGCAGCGGACACGGCGTCCACACGGCGTAGGTGTGCCACCACGGACGGCATGGATTCCAGCAGGTCCACCGAGGCGCGCAGTACGCGGTCCAGCACGGGCCGCGCCACGGCGTGGGCCACGCGCTGTAGGTCGGCGCGCCGGTCCAGTACGACGCGTAGCCTTCCCACCACGGGTTCGACCAGCTCGAGCAGAGCGGCGCGCCGCTCGAGCCATAGAACAGGCCGAAGCTGAACCCGCCGCTGCCGAAGCCGACCGAGATCGAGAGGCCGTCGCGGCACTCGTAGGGCTGCCAGACATGGCACGGGCCCGCGCTCGACCAACGCGAGTTCGGATGCCAGCCGTTCGCGTACGAGACGCTGTTGATGTACTGGTTGTAGCTGTTGTTGATCGTGGTCTGGTTGATGTTCGTCGTGTTGATGACGGTCGTGTTGATGTTGGTCGTGTTGCCGCCACCGGGGCCAGGAGGCGTGACCTGCACGCCGCCGACGGTGTCGGAGACGAAGCGGGTCGGTCGCAGCGACGAGTTGTCCGCGGGCATCACGCCGCCCGTCTCGGCGCTTGGTGCGCCGCGATCGGCGCCGCGGTTGCCGTTGCTGTTGGCGTTGCCGCCGCTCGGCGCATCGGGCGCAGGCCGCTTGGTCACGACATCGCGCGAGCCCGGCGTCTTCGTGTTCGGGTTCCGCGTGTCCGTGGTCGGAGTCCGCACATCCGGCTTCTTGATGTCGGGTGACGCGACATCAGGCCGCGCGTCGCCGGGCTTCGAAATCGTTGGACGATCGATGCCGGGCTTGCCGCGATCGGGCTTGCCGACCCCCGGCTTGCCGACCTCGGGCTTGCCGATCTCGGGTGAATTCACGTCGCGCGGCTTCACATCGGGCGGCGTCACATCGCGTGGCTTCACATCGCGTGGCTTCACATCAGGCGGCTTCACATCGCGCGGCGGAGCATCAGGCTTGCGCGAGTCTGGGCGCTTGATGTCGGGAGCACCGATGTCAGGCTTGCGAACTTCGGGCGGCTTCGGCGCGGGCGGCACAACGGTCGGCTTCGATGGTCGCTGGATGGGAGCGTCGTCATCGATCGATCCCGGTCGCGGCTTCGCTGGCGTCCGCGTTGGTGGCGTGACTGGAGTCGTCACTGGCGGCGCATCGGGCCGCGCAACATCGCGAGGCTTCGGCGGGGTCCGCGTCGGTGGCGTGAATGGTGTCGAGACATCACGCGGCTTCGTTGGCGTTCGTGTCGGCGGCGCGACTTCACGCGGCTTCGAAGGCGGCGGCGCAATCGGCGGTGCGACTTCGCGCGGCTTCGAAGGCGGCGGCGCGACCGGTGGCGCGACTTCACGCGGCTTCGAAGGCGGCGGCGCGATCGGCGGCGCGACTTCGCGCGGCTTCGAAGGCGGCGGCGCGATCGGCGGCGCGACCTCGCGCGGCTTCGAAGGCGGCGGCGCGATCGGCGGCGCGATCGGCGGCGCGACTTCGCGCGGCTTCGACGGAGGCGGCGCAATCGGCGGCGCGACCTCGCGCGGCTTGCTCGGCGCCTCCATCGGGGGCTGCATCGGCGGCGCGCCACGACCCGGCTTCACATGCTCGTCGTCGAGGGCCGGGGCTCCGAGGAGCGTCGTCGCGACGAAGGTCGTCGAGAGGTATGCAAACAGGCGGATAGCGGGGCGGCTTGGCATGGGGGACTCCATGGCTCCGGGTCTTCGATGCATCGGGCACCGCGACGGCACGCGGCGCAGTCGGGGAGTGAAGCGATCCGCCGCTCGCGGATTCCGCCAAAGTTGGCGGCAATTCGATTCTTGCGTCCGAGAGCGCGATGCACCAAGGAACTTGGGAACGGATTCCTCCCGCAATCGACAGCAGGGTCTTGGCGATACGGCTCCGTGCGGTCATGCTGCGCTGATGCAGATGCCCAACCTCCTGACCCGCGCCGCCGGTCTCGCCGCTTTCGCCGCCGCCACCCTCGCAGCGCCCGCGCTCGCGCAGTACTCGAGCAGCGCCTCTGCGCCGCTCGCCGTCTTGGCCACCGCGAACGACGATGTCCAGCCGAAGACCGCCCCCGCGCCGAGCGACGGCCACTACATGAGCTTCCTCTCCGGCCCCGGCTATGACGTGATGGTCGTGCGGCTCGACAGGAACGGCAACGCCGTCTGGGCCGCGCCCGTCGTCGTCGAGGACCGCGCGCAGAGCTCGACCACCGATTACGGCATGGCGAGCGACGCGGCGGGCAATGTGTATCTGGCCTACGACCACCCGAACGGCGCGACGCCCGCGATCCGCGTGAAGTCGCTCGACTCGTCGGGCAACACGCGCTGGTCGCAGATCGTCACCTCCGTGTCGGGCGTGAATGTCGGCCGCGTCACGGTCGCGAGCGACGGCGCCGTGTGGGTCTGCCACGCGCAGAACGCCACGCCGCGCGTGCAGCGCTTCGACGCGGCGACCGGCACGCCGAGCTTCGCGACGCCGCTCACCATCACCGAGACCGGCGCCACGCAGATCCCCGCCGACATCCAGCCGTCGGTCGACGGCGCGGTCATCATGTCGTGCGTGCGGTACACGACCTTCACCGGCGCCAAGGTGCTGCGCGCCCACCGCATCAATGTCGACGGCTCGCGTCCGTGGGCCGCGATCGGCACGCCGGTGTTCACGGCCGGTTCGCTGCAGTTCGGCAACTTCCCGAGCTTCATCTCCGACGGCGCGGGCGGCGCGTACTTCTGCTGGTACGCGACGGGCCCGCTCCAGTGCCACGCGCAGCGCGTCGACGCGTCGGGCGCCGTGCTTTGGGGCACGAGCGGCGTCGCCGTGACGACGACCACCACCGACAACCGCGTGTCGCCGTCGATGGTGCTCGGCGCAGACAACCGCCTGTATGTGTTCTGGTCGCAGCAGACGCCGAACACATCGATCTACGGCATCTACGGCCAGTGCTTCGCGAAGGGCGCGCGCCAGTGGGGGAACAGCGGTGCGGCGGTCGAGCCGATGTCGGTCGTCTCCTACTCGCGGGGTTGGGCGACGGCCGGCCGCGCGGGCGACGGCGTCGTCTGCTTCTATGTCGAATCGGCCAGCGCCGTGCAGGACGCTCTCCGCTGCAAGCGCATGTCGAGCACGGGCGTCGCCGAGTGGTCGGCGGATGTCGCGACCAGCTCGGGCGTGAAGTATCGGCTGGCCTCTGCGCCCGGCGCGTCGAACGGATGCGTGCTCGCGTGGCAGGGCGGCGCGACGACCGGCGCGAGCGATGTGTTCGCAGCGCGCGTCGGCGCCGACGGCGTGCTCGGCGTGCCGCCCGCGGGCAACCCCGCCGATCTCAACGGCGATGGCTCGGTGAACGCGGCCGACCTTGCGACGCTGCTCGGGCAGTGGGGTCTGTCGGGCAGCGCCGACCTCGACGGCAACGGCACGGTCGGCGCGGCGGATCTCACGATCATGCTCGGCGCGTGGAGCGCCTGAGCGAGCGACGGCGACGGTTGATCAGCGGCCGAGACCGCGGCCCTCGCGGGCGCGGCGGAAGCTCGACGGCATCAGGTAGGCGGTGTCGTTGAACACGATGACCTGACCTGAGATCAGCACCGTCGGCGGCGAGTCCGACTCGCGGGTCGTCAGCTCGAGTCGCTCGAGCAGCAGGCACGGAAGGATCTCGAGCGAGCCGTCGCCCTTGCCCGTGACCTGCTCGGGCACGAAGCGCCACGAGCCTGCCGACGGATCGCGCATGAGCCGCCCGCTGCGCAGCACGAGGCGCGTGCCGGGCTCCGGAAGATCCACCGCGGCCTCGCCCTTCGCGCGGTCCGAAGCCGTGCCTTCCGAGTCGTCGGAGAGCCGGCCGATCGGCGAGCGGCCGACGCGCTGCTCGAGACGACGCTCAATCGCATCGACGGTGGCGTCGTCGTCCTTGCCGATGCTCGGGTCGCGGCGCGCTGGCGTCGTGGGCGGCGGCACGAACTTCGCTTCGCCGTTCGGCGTCGTCACGGGCTTCGCCTCGGGCGATGGCGTCTGGCTCGGGCGCGTGTCGAAGCGCACGATCGGCGGCGCGAGCTCGGCAAGGAGATAGTTGCGGCCCTTGTAGATGAAGACGCGGCCCGTGACTTCGTACTCGATCGGCGAGGGCGAGATGTTTCGATTGCGGAGCATGTCCGCGAGGGTCGCGGACGGAAGCAGCACGAACTCGCGCCGCAGGTTGCCTGACTCCGGCTGGATCGGACGGAAGACCCAGTGCTTCTCGTCGGGGTCGAGGGTGATGTCGCCGATGACGCGGGAGATCACGCTTCCTTCGCGGAGGAGCGGCAGGCGGTAGCCCACGAGGTCGGTGCTCGGAAGCGCAGCTCCGGCCGGCGGCGTCGCAGGGGTGCGGGCGGCGGGGGCGGCGCCCGGCTTCGCGGGGGCGTTCTGGGCGAACGCGACCGAGAGGGCGGATGCCGCGGCGAGGATGGCGAGCGAAGTGGTCGGGAGGCGCTGCATCGAAGGGTCTTTCGGCAGATTTGGACGACCGCCGTCAACGACGGAGGGTAGCCGAGTCCGAGGCGTAGGTGGCGGGTCAGGCTGTACGGGCGGGTCCGAGTTGCGGGCGCGAATCCCGAGGTCCGCGCGTTGACGCGAGCGGAAGTTGGAGCGAGTATGATGTGCTCGCCAATGCCACGGTCGCGTACCCAAGTGGCCTAAGGGAACGGATTGCAAATCCGTGATTCGTGGGTTCAAATCCCACC
>CAIXEV010000565.1 GCA_903918555.1 uncultured bacterium
CTGCGCTCGTGCGCCTCGTCGACGATGATGGTGTCGTACGCGTCGAGCCGCGCGTCGCTGCGCGTCTCCGCGAGCAGCATGCCGTCGGTCAGCACCTTGACGAGCGTGTCGCGTCCCGATTCGTCGCCGAAACGCACCTTCACGCCGACGACTCCGCCCGGCTTCACGCCGAGTTCCTCAGCGACGCGCCGCGCGATGCGGCGCGCGGCGATGCGGCGTGGCTGCGTGTGGCCGATGCGGCCGAGCACGCCGCGCCCGAGCTCGAGGCAGAGCTTCGGCAGCTGCGTGCTCTTGCCGGAGCCTGTCTCGCCCGCGACGATCACGACCTGGTTCGCGGCGACCGCATCGCGGAGCGCGTCGATCGCAGCCGTCACCGGAAGCTCGGGCGGATAGGTCACCGGCGGCACGAGCGTGCGCCGCCGTGCAAGCTCCTCGGAGCTCCTGCGGATCGCCTTGTCCACCGCCTTGAGCGCGCGCTCGTCGGCGACGCCTGCGTCGCGGAAACGCTTCTCAAGCCCGCCGATCCGGGCGCGGAGCTCCCGTCGCTCCGCAGGCATCACGCCTTCGAGCTGCCGGATCAGGTCCTTGAGGAGGTCGGGAAGAAGCGACACAGAACCCCGACGATAGCCGAGACCGCGCCCGAGCGGCTGAAGTCGAGCCCATCCTTCGGCAGGACAGCGGGTTAGGTTCGGATCGTCCCTGAAACGCCCTGCGCCCTCGCGCTCGCGCCGTGCGGAACCGGCCGAATTCCCGCCGAAACCCTGACCCACGCCATGCGCCGATCGCGCTTGCCCAATGTTTCAGGGCGTCACCGCTCCGCGATCGTCGTGGGCGTGGATGGCATCGTGTTGCTTCTCCGCGCGCGGTCGGTTTCGACATCGAACGGCGTGGAGTCCGAGTTGTTCTATCCGAGTTTTCTTTCCGAGGGCTTCAACATGACGAAGATCAGCATGCTCATGATGGCCGGTGCAGGCGCCGTGATCGCGGCGACCGCGAACGCGGACACCACCTTCAACTACGCGACGAACGGATCGACCTACACCCAGAACTTCGACTCGCTCGCCGCATCGGGCGCGTGGTCGAACAATGTGACGGTCCCCTCGCTCGTGGGCTGGAATGTCTACCGCGGCGGAACGAGCGCGAACACCACGCGCGACGCGACGCAGACCGGCGTCACCGCATGGTCGGGAAACACCGGCAGCTCCTCGACCGGCTCGTTCTACGCCTTCGCCTCGACGGGCAGCAGCGACCGCGCGATCGGCGGCCTGAGCAGCAACACGACCGGCGACTACGCGATCACCCTCGCGTTCAAGAACACCACGGGCGGCACGCTCACGGGCTTCACCCTCAACTGGGCGCTCGAGCAGTGGCGCGACGGCGGTAGCGCAGCGCCTGCCGCCCAGAGCGTCTTCGTCGACTACAAGATCAGCACGCTGGCGACCTCGTCGAGCCTCGGCGAGGGTCTCAACTACCTCACAGACGCAGCCTATGTGACGGGCTTCACCGCGCTGACCACCGCGACGAGCCCCGTCTTCACCAACACGGGCGGCGGCGCAGCGCTCGACGGCAACGCGGCCGCGAACCGCGTCGCGATCACCGACACGGTGTCCGGGCTCAGCTGGGCGAACAACACGATCCTCGTGGTGCGCTTCTGGGACAACAACCACACCGGCAACGACCATGCGTTTGGCATCGACGATGTGACCTTCACCGCCGTCCCCGCTCCGGGAGC
>CAIXEV010000566.1 GCA_903918555.1 uncultured bacterium
CAGCCGGGCAGTACGAGATCCTGAATCTCCTCGGGGTAGCCCGTGCGGTCGCCCGCCTTGACCTTCCACCACCGCTCGACGAGTCGGTCGATGTGGTAGTCCGCGACGCTCACCGCGACCTCGGGCAGGCGGTACACCGCGACGCAGTGCGGCCGCTCCTTCTCGATCGCGATGAAGACGAAGTCCTCGCAGCGGAGTCCGATCGAGTCGAGGACGCGGGCGTAGAACGCCGCTTGGTGCGCGTAGCCGTAGGAGATGACCGAGCGGCCGAAGTCGCGGTTCGACGCGCTCACCGTGCTCTTCACGTCGAGCACGCAGACCTCGCGGCCGCCGTTCTTGCTCGCGAGAATCCCGTCGATCTTGCACTTCGCGGGGCGGCCGGCGATCTCGCCGATCGCGACGATCTCGCGCTCGACGCACGACGAGAGAAGCTGCGCAACGCCCTTGTGCGAGAGCGCGGCAAGCGCCATGCCCTCGGCGAGTTCTGCGTCCTTCTCGGCGATCAGCGAGGCGCCGCGCTTCTCGGCGTCGATCTCCATCGCCGCCCACTGCGCCTTGCCTTCCTTCGTGCGGCGATCCACCTTCGGGCAGACCACGAACTGCTTCGCGATCTCGGCGGGCTGGAGAAGCCGCGCGTGGAGGTACGAGCCGACGAGCATGGCGTCGGTCTCGTCCTGGGGGTGGTCGCGCTCCCACGCGAGGTGCGCGTTCGTGCCCGAGATCAACGGCTTCGTGCCGCTGCAACTCGGGATGTCCAGCGAGAAGTAGCGCCGATCCGCCATGCGGTGGAGCCCCTTCGCGGGGATTTCGTCGGTTCGTTCCTGCATCGGTTCGTTCCTTTGGCCGTGAGACAGCCACGCGCAACAAGCGCGGGGACATCCACTGGTTGGCTCTGTCGTGTGTGAAAGGCGAGGCCGGGGCTTTCACCCGGCTCGCAGTCGCTCAGGAGCCGAGAGCGCTGCTGCTCGCCGTGGAGGTCGTGCGGGGTTCGTCGATCCGCGCGCCGCCGATGGAGTCGTAGAGGAGGGCTGCGCAGACGCCGAGGGCGAGCCCGACGATGAACAGCCAGAAGAAGGAGGGCTTGAACGCGTCAGCGTCGTAGTCGCGGCGGTAGTCGCCCTGTCCCGTGGAGACGAGAGGTGCGGAGCGTGTCATCAAGCGCAACCGCCCTTCCGACCGCAGCGGCAGGAGGCCGCGGCTTCGCGCGCGGCGATGAACTCGCCGAGGGCGGTCTCGGAAATTCGGATTCGGCCTTGGTCGTGGAGGCGCACCGCGCGAATGAGTCCGCGCTGCACCATGGCCGTGACCGAGCGCGTCGAGAGGCCGAGCCGCGCGCCGACCTCTGCGGTCGTGAGCATTCGTGGATGGGTCTGAGAATCGTTCATTGCGTGTATCCGTGCCTCAAGGTTGCGGCAGTTTGCGGAAGTTAGGGATAGTTTCGGCAGCCGTCAACCCCCTTCTGCACTCTTTTTCTGGGAAAATTCGCGGCAGTGCCGTAAGCCTTGCTAGCGTCAAGAGATGGAGCCAACGAACCAAGAAATCGGGGCGGCGCTGCGCGACCTCCTCGGCGACCTCGGCATGAGCCAGCGCGAACTCGCGAAACGCATGGGCAAGCGCAGCGAGTCCACCGCGTCGAAACTCGTGCGCGGCGAGTTCCCGTTCGACGCCGCACGGCTGAAGGAGATCGCGAAGGCCGTCGGCTTCTCGCGCGAACGGCTCGAGCGAGAGCTTCGCGCCATCATCGCCAAGCGCCCGCTCTCGCTCCGCGTTGCGTCCGCCTCCATGCAGGAGACCACCGCGCCGCGAGGCGTCCCGCTCCTCGC
>CAIXEV010000567.1 GCA_903918555.1 uncultured bacterium
ACGCGTGGATCCAGTCGCGGCTGATGGCGTTCGTGGGCTCTGGCATGAACCGTGTCTTGACGGACGACCGCGTCGATCGCTGCGCGATCCGCGGGAATCTTGCCGTTTTCACCCACGCGCGAGTTCGAAGCGGTCCCGCGTCGACACATACGCGGCGCCGCCCATGCGGCCGACGGCGGCGAGCTTCGCGGGGTCGATGTGCATGCGCTCGTTCGCGAGCGCATCTTCGACGCGCACATGCACCACGCGGCCGAACACGCAGTTGCCCGCGCTCGGCGTGCCGATCGGCGCAAACCGCCGGACCTCGATCGTCTCGCACTCGAAGTGGATCGGGCTCTCGGCGAGCGCCGGCGCCGCGATCCGCGCGCACGCGCGCGGCGTCAGGCCCGCGTAGGCGAACTCGCTCTCGCCATGCGCAAGCTCGGCCGCGCACTTCACCACGGGCGCGATGTTCGCCTCGGTCGCGATCGAGATCGAGAAGCACCCCGTGCCACCCTCGGCCACGGGCTTCGCGTTCGCGAGCGAGTCGTTCTCGCTGCCGTCGCGCTTGTTCACGGGGCAGAACATCACCACCATCGGCTCGGCCGACACGCCGTTGAAGAACGAAAACGGCGCGAGATTGTGCTGTCCGCGCGCATTCACCGTGCCGACGACCGCGATCGGCCGCGGCACGATCGCGCCCGCCATGAGGTTGTAGCGCAGCGCGTGCGGCAGGCTTTCGGTATCGATCTCCATCTCAGCGTTCCTTCCGGGCCGACATTTCGGCCTCCACGCGGGCGAGCAGGCCATCCATCGCGCGCTCGATCATCGACAGCATGTCGTCGAATCCATCGTCGCCACCGTAGTACGGATCGGGAAGATCGGCGTGGCCGCTCGCCGCGTCGAACGACCGCAGCAGCACCACGCGCTCGCGCGGCGCCCCCGCCGCGAGCACATGGCGCTCGTGGGTGCGGTCCATGCAGACAAAGAGGTCGTGCGCCTCGGACCCGCGGAAGTCGTTCTGGCGCAGTTCCCGCGCACAGCCCTCGGTCGGGTACCCCGCCGCGCGCAGGACGGCCAGCGAACGCCGGTCGGGCGGCTCGCCCTCGTGGTAGCCGTGGGTGCCCGCCGAGTCGACCGCGAGACGCGGAAGGATGCCCACACGCTCCGCCCGCGCCCGAAACACATTCTCTGCCGCAGGGCTTCTGCAAATGTTTCCAGAGCAGACAAAGACAATGCGGTACAGAGCCGAATGAGAAGACATGCCGCGAGTGTATCGCGGCAGGTCCGATAGACTGCGCTCGGCGTCGCGACTCCGCGGCGCCGTCCCCGCTTGCGAAACCCCCGATGAGCTTTGAATTCGACCTTCTCGTGATCGGCAGCGGGCCTGCGGGCCAGCGTGCCGCCGTTCAGGCCGCGAAGGTCGGCAAGCGCGTCGCCATCGTCGAGCGCCAGCGCATGGTGGGCGGCGTGTGCCTGCACACGGGCACCGTGCCGAGCAAGACCTTCCGCGAGGCCGTGCTCTCGCTCACCCGCGTCCCCACGCTCTCCGACGGCTCGCCCGTCGAGCGGCCGCGGCCCACGATGACCGATCTCATCCACCGCGTGAACGAGGTCGTCGAGCGCGAGCTCGATGTCGTCGCGCGGCAGCTCTCGCGCAACGGAGTCGAGCTTCTCAGCGGCGGCGCGGCGTTCATCGACCAGCACACCGTGCTCGTGGATTCAGGCACCTCGGCGCGGCAGGTCACGGCCGAATTCGTCCTGATCGCCTGCGGCAGCAAGCCCGCGCCCGCGCCGGTCGAGGCCGACCACCGCACGGTGCTCACGAGCGACGACATCATCTGCCTGCCGAAACTGCCGCGCTCGATCGCGGTGATCGGCGCGGGCGTCATCGGCATCGAGTACGCGTCGATGTTCGCCGAGCTCGGCGTCGAGGTCACGCTCATCGACCGCCACCAGCGCCTGCTCGAGTTCTGCGACGCGGAGATCGTCGACGAACTGATCCACCAGATGCGGCAGAAGCGCGTCACTTTCCGCCTCGGCGAGGCC
>CAIXEV010000568.1 GCA_903918555.1 uncultured bacterium
GCGTCATGCACGCCAAAGCGAGCAAGTTGCGAAGCAGGTTGCGAGCGCTCAAGCCCGCCGCGTCATGCACGCCAAAGCGAGCAAGTTGCGAAGCAGGTTGCGAGCGCTCAAGCCATGAACAGCGTTGCGCCGGAACCGTTGCGGATCTCGACGAGCCCGGCGCGCGCGAACTCCGCAGGGACTTCGCACACCTTGCCGAAGCCCATCGATGCGACGCGGAACTGCTGGATGTGCGGCGGGCCGCCTTCAGGATCGCGAATCACGATCTCAAGCGTCTCGCCAACATCGAACCCGACGCCGAGCACCGCGATGCGGCCGCTGTCCGGGTCGGTGAAGATCTCGACATGCGCCTTCCGAGCGCCCTGGATGCGCTTCAGGTCAAGGTGACGGGCGTGACCGAAGTCGAAGCCGGCCATCGTCGAGGCGATCGCGCGCATGTCCGCGTCGACGATCTCTGCGTTCGCGAAGCTCGCGAGCTTCTCGGAGACCGAGACATAGCGCCAGTTGAAGTACACCGAGACGCACAGCGCGGCGAGGAGGAAGAACGCAGCGGCGCGCCAGTACGGCTGCCGAACCGTCTGCAGGCGCTCGCGCTCACGGGTGATGCCATCGATGATCGAGCGCACGGCGTCGACCGACATCTGGTCGCGGCCCGAGCGGGCCGTCTTCGCAGCCGCTGCACGGGGACCAATCATCGCAATCGGCGCCGCCGCCGCAGACTCCTGCTCGATCGCGTGCGCGACGCGGCCGAGCGTGCGAAGCCGCAGCGACTCGCTCGGCGTCTCGTCGGAACGCAGCGAAGGCTCGAGCACGAGCCGCTCCTGCATCGAGCGAACCTCGGCCTGAAGGGAGGGCGACGAAGCCGCGAAGAGACGCTCAAGGCGAAGCTCCTCGGTGGGCTCAATCAAGCCGCGCGCCTCGAGCTCCGCGAGCTGCATCAGCTCGTCGCGATCGACGCCGCCGCCGAGGGGAACCCCTGAGGTCGCATCGCTCTGATCTGTCGTAAACCTATCAGTCATTCCTACCTACATCCTGCTGAAGGCACTGACTCATCGCTCGGGATCTACAAGCCCAAGGACTACAAGCACAAGGACCACAGGCCCAGGGATCTACAAATGCCCCAAGCCCGCCCGGATACGCCTTCAAACCCTGCGAATGCGCGATACGCACGACCCGCAAGCGCGGTTGCGTCACGATCCTCTGATTCGACCGCGGCGCGCGAAAGCCAAGACGCACGATAGACCCGAGAACCGCGCTTCGCTGCGTCCCGACATGCCCTCGCGAGTTCGTCGAGGATTCCCGCGTCATGCCGGCCCCCCCGCCGAGTCCGACGCCGCATCGAGCCCCTCGAGCTCGCGAAGCTTGGCGAGGCCTCGACTGAGCGCGCTCTTCACCGTCCCGAGCGGCGCGTCGAGCTGCTCCGCGATCTCCCGAAGGCTGAATCCCTGCAGGTACGCGCGCTCGATGACGGTTCGCTGAAGCTCGGGGAGCCGCGCCAACTGGCTGCGAAGGCGCTCTCGACCCTCGTTCGACTCAGCCCGGCTTCCGTTGGCTTCCGCCGCGAATGAAGGCGATTCCACGCGATTTTCGTCCAAAGCAACGCGATCTGGCCGCGCCGATTGACGCCGAAGTCGGTCGATCAGTGGCGTCGGGTGATCAGCATGACCCAGGTGACGAGCTTGGCGCGATGCGGGTCGAAGCGATCGGCCGTTCGCCACAGTCGGACGAAGACCTCTTGGACCGCGTCCTCGGTCTCGGGACGCGTACCCAGAACCTGCCGAGCGGACTGGTAGACCAAGACGCCGAAACGAGCGTAGAGCTCGTCGAGGGCAGCTTCATCCGACGCAGCCACGCGCTGCATCAACTGCCAATCGGCGTGTTCGGCTTGCTCCATTCGGGGTTCCTCATCGGGCAATCTATCGCGGAACGGTGTGAAATCCAGACTTCAGACTTTAATCCCGCCAAGTCGGGGGTATCTTGCTTAAGTTCCAGAGTCCTAGCGCGAGTCGCATCCGTTTCCGACTCGCTTCGAAAGCCGAGCTGATTCCGCCTCCAGCGCGGTTCCACGCACGCCCCGTCAGCGGCCGTGCCTGCAACCTCGCCTCGAGCGGATCAGCTTCCCGAGAGTTCGTCTGAAGTCAGATTCAGACGCATGCTTCCAGAGATGACCAGCCGCCGCCCAGCCTCGCTGTTGCGCGCTCGTCCGACTCACATCGGGCGCGGGGTGGCAGTCCCGAGTCGCACCCTCGCCGGCCGGGCCTTCACGATCCTCGAGCTGCTCGTCGTCATCTCGGTCGTGGCGATCCTGACCGCGATCCTGATGCCGGCGCTCGCCCGCGTGCGCGAGGCCGGCGAACGCATGCAGTGCGCAAGCAACATGCGCCAGGTGGCCTGCGCGATCATCGACTACTCCGACGACCACCGAGACCGGCTGCCCGCGCTCGACTACACCGCGCAGCAGGGGATGGTGCCGCGCTTCAGCGAGGCGATGGCGCTGTCCGACACCACGGGCCGCAAGGCCGACGGACTCGGCCGACTTGTTCTTGGAAAGAACGGCGGCTACCTCGGCGACCCGCGCGTGCTCTACTGCCCCTGCCACCGCGGCGACCACCCGTTCTCGCGCTACCAGGCGCAGCTCACGGCACGGACTCCGACGGGCTTCGGCGAGACCGTCTTCTGCAACTACCACTACCGCGGGACGATCGACCCCGTCACGATGGAGCTGCTGCCGCGCGATGTGCGGCCGGACCTCGTGCTGCTCGTCGACGGCCTCCGCTCGCGCCGCGATTTCAGCCATGTCCTCGGCACGAACCGCCTGAAGGCGGACGGCTCGGTGGACTGGCACGCGGACACCGCCAACGCGATCTACCGCGCGCTTCCCATCGACCCGGTGGGCTTCGGCGACGCGGATGTCTTCGCCGCCGTGTGGACGCTCATCGACCGTCGTCCGGTTCCGTCCGACGACTGATGATTGACGACTGACGCCTGACGCCGAACAACCCGCCGTCCCCCTGCTCATCGCGCGGATGCGTCGCGGAGCAGGTCGATCAGCTGCGCGCGATGTCGCCTTCCATCGAGATCGATCGCCTCCGCGCGCTGCGCCTGCCACGGCGCACGCACGAGCGAGAGATCGATTCGCCAGAACGGATACCGAGCCGGATAGGTGCCGCCCCAGCCTGAGCCAGCGCGGGCGAAGGCGTCGACATAGCCCGTGCCGAACGCGCGCAGCGAGTCGCTGCCGCCAGGCGTGTTGAAGTCGCCGATGAGTAGATCGGGGCTCGATGCATCCACCAACGCGACGACGCCGGCGAGCTCGCCCGCCGTCTGCTCGCGGGGAAGGCGCGGGTCGCTGGGAAGGTCGATGGCGCGGATCGAGAGAGGCCCCCACTTCGTCGACACGACGATGCGACTCGCCGAACCACGCTTCGTGGCCGCGATCGGCGTCGCCTCGGCCACGGGCAGCCGCGACAGCACCGTGAATCGACCCGGGCGGTGGATCTCGTACCCAGCGGCAACGCAGCGCAAGGCGCGTTCACCGACGGCAAGCTGGCCCGCGTCCGTGACCACCACGATGTCCGCGCGGAGATCAAGCAGCCCGTCCAAGGCCTGGTCGCTGATGTCCTGGTCCGTCGGGTAGCTCGCGTTCCAGTGCGCGATGCGAAGCGTGTCCGCGGGCCGCTCCTTGGGCAGCCCCCACATCTGCAGGAGACCGACGCAGAGGAACGCAGCCGAGAGCCCCGCGGAGATCACGAGCGCACGCGCCTCCGGCCGGCGCCGACCGCACGCGCGCACGACGCCGAGCGCAAGCAACGCCCAGACCAAAGCGGATCCAGCGAGGAGCGGCCGCGGCAGGAACCACATCCACTGCAGCGCCTGGACCGAGTCGGTCAGGAACTCCGACGCGGCAAACGCGGCGAGCGCGACGATCGTCGGCCACTTGAGCAGCGAAAGCAGCAGCGAGGGCTTGGGGACTGTCGAATCGGACACCATGTTTCGCGCGGGAGTTGTCGGCGCAATCGGGCGACCTTCGTGAGCGTCGCAGGCGCGATCTCCAAACCCTACGCGCGCTCGCGCCGCGGCGGAGGCAGGTTCTCGCTGCGATCGCGCTCGGCGAGGACGCGCGCCACGGTCGGGCCGAGCCCGCGCGCCGCGCAGATCACGGCGCTGTTCGCGACCAGCCTGCGCCCGAGCCCGCACTCGATCGGCCCTTCGTCGACATCGCCGACCCAGGCCCCCGCCTCGCGCGCCAGAAGCACGGCGCCCGCGTGATCCCAGATGTAGTTGCCCGGCCCGCCGCCGCGGCGGCTGTAGGCGATGTCGGCCTCTCCGAGAATGACGAGCCCGTACTTCGCCTGGCTGTCCGCGTGCACGAGGGTGCATGGATGTCCGGACGCCTCGCCGACCAGGCGGCGCGCGTCCTTCTGCGCGTCGGTCGCGCGCGAAGGCGCGACCACCCGCACCGCCGCACCTGTGCCCAAGGGAGCGCTTGCCACGCTCCAACGCGCCGGCTCGCCCTCGTCGCCCGCGTCGAGCGGATACGACCAGCAGCCCTCGCCGGCGACCGCCGACAGCAGCACGCCGCCCGCGAGCGTCGGGTAGCCGTTCGACGCGAAGACCGGTTCGCCCTTGCGCAGGAGCGCGAGACACGGGCACCAGTGCTGGTGGTCGACGAAGCCCTGCGTGCCATCGATCGGATCAAGCACCCACACATCCTCGACATCGCGCGCACGACCGTCGAACTGGCCGACGGAGAGCAGGCGCGCGATCTCGGATTCGCCCTCGTCAAAGCCCCACTCGTGCAGCAGCGCCCGGCAATGCGCCTCGGCCGCGAACTTCCCGCCGATCGAGTGGTGGTCTTCCTCCGCAATCACGGGAATGCGGCCAAACGCCCGCTCGAGCTCGGACAGGATGTAGATCTGGAGCGCGACATCGACCGCCGTCACCACCGATCCGTCGGGCTTCTGCACGATCGCGTCGGGCGGGAGGCCTCGTCGCGCCGCGATCGCGAGGTTGGTGGCGTCGTGCATGATGTCCGCAGCGAGGTCGAGGGTCTCCAGGTCGATGCGGTGCATGGCGGGAGCGTAGCAACGGGGTTCGGCCCCGTGCCCCGGCCCGTTTCCCGTCGCGGTGCCAATGTGGCAGACAGCGGGGCCGCCCGCGTCGACTTCCGCAGCGTCTGGCACTCGAAACGGCGCCCTGCGGCTGGCATCGGCTTTGCCTTTCGGAGCGACCTCGTCGGTCTTCGGCCCGACCGAGGCGCACGCGCTCCCCAGCGCTTGTCCGACAGCCAGCGCCCCGTGCGACCCGCCGGGCGGAAATGAACGAAACGGAACGAACACCATGTCAAACGGAACCAGCAAGATCATCGGCATCGACCTCGGCACCACCAACTCGTGCGTCGCCATCATGGAAGGCGGCCAGCCGAAGGTGCTCATCAACGCGCAGGGCAGCCGCACGACCCCCTCGGTCGTCGCCTTCACCGACAA